>PLUF01000019.1 GCA_003164815.1 Candidatus Gagatemarchaeum stordalenia | reverse complement strand
AATGGTAGCCCGCACGGCGCGGTCGTCGGGGCGCAGTGGACCGTCGTTCCCAGCGTCGTCTCGTTGAACAGGGGCATCTCCATTACCAGCTGGAACATCTGAGTGCTCCCTCCGGTCACGGACACGGTCACCGTGGAGTTCGCGAGGACGCACGCACCCCCCATGCAGCCCGGTTGGTTCGAGGCGGCGACCCAGTAGGTGTACCCGTCGATGACCGGTTGGCAGAAGTTCGAGTTGACCTGCGGGTTGTCGACCCCTGACTGGCTCTGGCCCGGGAAGTTCATCGGATTGGGGCTGAAATCGGCCTGTGTGAGGGCCAACGTCTCGGTCTCGGGCTTGTCCGTCGCCTTGTCGTGGCCGTCAATCGTGACCGACCCTGTCAGGTACACCTTGCCGGAGTACGTCCCCGAGATCGAGGCCCCGCCGCTCGCCTGATAGTACCCGTTGGACGGGAAGAGGGGGAAGCCGCACCCGAAGGGGCTCACTGCGTTGACGTTCACGTTCGGAGAGAGGTTGAGAGTGCCCGGCCCGCTGGCAAGGACCGAGGGGATCGTGAACGACGCGAGGAGAATGATGAAGACTGCGAAGCGTGCGCTCTTCCTGTAATAGGTTGCGACCCGCCTGACCGTATTCCTGACTGGCATCTATCGAAGGCCATTCCGGCGAATAAAAGAGAAGGAGGGGAGGTTTCCCTCCCTAGTTGTCAGTCCTCTCTCGTCACGAGCAGGCTTCCGACCAGCCTTATCGCCTCGATCACGGTCACTATCGCGACTATGAAGAGGAGCGCCGTGTTGAGCAGCGTGAGCAACACGGTCGGAAGGGTCGGGCCGCCCGGGAGCCATATCGCGCTGACACCGTTGGCAGTGCACGCCGCTGCGGCGCACGCCGAGATTCCGTAGCCGACGACCGNNGTTTCGAGAACTCATGCAACTATGGGAGTGTTCAGCTTAAAAGAGAAGATTCAACTGAATAGACATATCTAGATGGAACGTCTGTTACACCCATGTGGTATTGAACAGGCGCACCCTCGCAATCATATGTGTAGCCGTGATAGCCACCCTGGCAGTCGTCACTATCGCTCTGACCGTCTTTCCACAAAACAGCGGTCTTTCAGCTGGCCTTTGCCCAAATCCTCCTGATAATTGCCTCTTCCAAATAGTTGGTACAATTGCGATTACGTCTCAATCGGGCGCGGGTGTGCTGAACCTGTCGATAGAGAACGTCGCAAACTACCCCTTCACCAACATCGGCGTCGCGGGAATCACCCCAAGCCTTGGCGGCCTAGTCAGCGACGCGCCCTTTACCAACAATGGTACGGCGATAAGCGCGTCGAACCCTCTGCAAATAGCTAGCTACTCTAGTGGTTCGTACAGATTCAGTTCCGGCGGGAGCAACGGAACGACCTATACGATTACCGTTACTGCGACCATGACCAATGGGCAAATCATAACCGAAAAGACACGCGTCGTGGCGGAAGGATAAGCGGAAGCTGCATTTATTCTGTTTTAAGCCGAAAGAATCCAATTCCACGATGTCCGAGTCCATTTGGTGGCCCGAGGAGGCATGGTGGGAGAGGAAATCCCTGCCGCTCGGCTTCATGACGCTCTCATTCCGACAACTAGTGACCATAATGCTCTCGTTCCTCATGGCTTTCGTGGTCTCCCTACCATTCGAGTTTGCGATAGCAGGGGCGAGCTTTGGAGGGAGGGCAGCGGTGTTCTGCATCGTCTTTGGTGTGGGGTACATGATCTCGAGCCGGCGCGTGAAGCTCCTCCCCATCGAGCTTCAGGCGTTCTACTATCTTCGCACGGAAGGAATGAGCAAGGTGTGGATGAAGCTGGATTGGCTGTTCGGATCAAAGAAGCGTGGGGTCAAATCGCCTGCGAAAACGACGCCGCCATCCGTAAAGCAAGAGATTTCGGTGGACGATTTCAAGAATCCCATTCCCCTAACCGTCTCAGACGCCGTGAAAGGGATTCAGAAGGAGACGCGCGTGATGCTCTTCTTGGACGAGCAAGCGAGGGGGGAAGACCTCGTTTCGCCGCAGAGGCCGAGATACAGGCTGACCTACATCCCCCTTCAGGATGACGTGGGGAAGCATCTTCTCACGGTCAGGCTGGACGGTTCGACCGAACCGCTGGTCTCCGTCGACCTTCTCGTGCAAGGTAGGAGCGCAGAGGCCGGCGAATCGATCACGAGGGTGAAGTGACCATGATATTCAAGAAGAAGCCCTCCACCGGTCTGCGCCCATCGGTCCTCTACGAGCTGAGGTCAGTCAACCTGGCAAACCTGCCCGAGAAGGAGCAGGGGTCCGTGTTGGACAGGTTCGCATCCTTCCTCGACTCTCTCATGGAGCCCATCACCTTCCACATCGTCCAGGACGAGAGAGAGGTCGAGGCCATCGGAGCGCTCTACCACATCCCCTACAAGCGCTTCTTCGTGGAGACGCGCTCGCAGGTGGATTCGCTCGTCCAGAAACTCGGGACGAGGATGGCGCGAGTGCACGCTCTTCCTGAAATCAGGCCAATCAGCGTGTCTCCCAGGTACATCATCGACTCCGAGGGCCAGTATGTCCAGACTTACTGCATCACTAGGCTCGGAGGCACTCTCGTCCCCGGCTTCCTGGCGGAACTCTACCAGCTGGCGTACTCCATCATGGTGGACATAGACCCCATCGACATCTACGAAGCCAAGAAGATGGTGAGGTCGTACGCCCGCTCTGTGGGTTCGAGGCTTCTACTGAGGCAGACGGAGGGACGGTCTCTCGACCCCGAGGAGCAGGCGGAGTTCCAGAGGGCGTCAGGGGCCGCCCAGCTGATAGGGGCCGGCAAGGAGAGGCTGTTCAGGACCCGCATCCGAATCGTCCTGCGTGTGAAGGGGTACCAGGAGCTCGTTGAGTCGAGGAAGAAGCTCAGGCAGCTGGTCGGGGGGATGGTGGGTCAGGTGGACTCTCCGGCGCACCTGCAGGAAGCCCTCCTCACCGGAGTAGGTCCGAAGTATGCCACCGGCAGGTGGTTCTTCATCACGACCTCAGGCGCCCTGAGCCTCTTCCCCTTCTGCGGGCTGGACGTGGTGGACCCTTCAGGCGTGTTCCTGGGCCAGAACCTCCAGACCGGGAACGCCATCCTCTATGACGTGTTCGAGAAAGAGAACTACAATTTGGCCCTGATGGGGCAAAGTGGATTTGGCAAATCTACATTCGTGAAGTCCTACCTCGGCAGGATGTTGAACCATGATCCGGACATGATGGTCTTCCTCTTCGACAGCTTAGTGAGGCCGGAGTACGCCCTCGGCCCCGATGGCAGGTACGAGACGTCGTTCGCGGGCATGACGGGCTGCAAGGTCCAGCGCTTCGGCAGCGAGAAGGGGGTCGGTCTGGACCCGTTCGCCGTATTTCCCACAAGGCGTGTCGCGGCAAACTTCCTTGCTAGCGTGGCGAAGGTCGAGAACGACCAGAACCTGCTCGCCGACCTCTACCTGACTGCCGAGAAGGCTTCCAACGTGACCGAACTCATCGAGATGGCGACGGGCGACCTGAAGAAGCGCCTGCAGGCGAACTTGCCGCCCTATCGGTTCCTGTTCGAGGGTGAGATGGAGATCTATCCGCGCATGGTCTTCGTCCTATATGACCTGCCGCCTGGGGAGCTGAGGGACGCGGCGGCCTTCCTTGCACTCTCCGCCATCTGGAAGAAAATCCAAGACACCGACACGATCCCGATCTCGAGGAGGAAGGCGATAGTAGTCGACGAGGGATGGTCGCTCGTCGAGATTAACCCGAGGACGGGCAGACCGTATTTCCCTCTGGCGGTCGAGTACGTCCCCGAGATTGCGAGGACGGGAAGGCACTACAACGCCGCCTTCGTCGTCGCGACCCAGCTAGTATCCGATCTCATGGGGAGGGGAGGAGTCTACGGTCCGGGAAGGATAATCATCGAGAGCTGCTCCACGAAGATCGTGCTCAAGCAGGACCAGGCTGCATCTCAGGTCCTCAAGGAGGCGTTCAACCTCAGCGATGGCGAAGAAAAGTTCATCATAAACGCCAAGATAGGTCAGGGGATACTGGTGACTCAAGAAGGTCGGATACCTTTCTATAACTTCCTCAGCGACGAGGAAAGGAGACTCTTCACCACGAAGCCAAAGGAAGTCACAGCTTGACTGTCCCATGACTGCATGCCATTGTGTTCGAATCTCACCGGCCCAACATTCTACTCGGTTCACAACCGTGGCAGTCAGGTTCTTGTATCATGCCCCACAGTTATGACTACATTTCCTGTTTTTTGACCCGTTTCAACATACTTGTACGCCTCGACAATTTGTTCCAGCGGGTAGCGTCTATCAATTACCGGCTTGAACTTTCCAGCCTCGATCAGCTCCTTGAAGAAGATAGCGTCTTCCTTACTGTCTTTTGGGATTGGAAAAATGACCTTCTTGCTCGCGAATCTTGAGGTCCACAGTGTAAGGAATAGGTTCTGGTATAAGAAACCGAGTTCGGTTGAACAGTAGGTCCCGCCTGGTTTGAGCAGTTTCTTGCAGGCGCCAAATGAACTCTTGCCGACTGCATCAAAGACAAAATCGTACTCCGCGCCACCTTTTGTGAAATCCTCTTTCGTGTAATCGATCACCCTGTCGGCCCCAAGAGATTTTACCAGCTCTGCGTTCCTGGTACTGCACACCGCCGTGACCTCCGCGCCGTAATGTTTCACGAGCTGGACTGCCGCAGAGCCGATTGCGCCCGTTGCGCCGTAGATGAGGACCCTTTGCCCCCTTCGGACCCCTGCTCTTCTGATGTTGTTGAGCGCGTAGTGCCCGCCTTCGGTGCTGGGAGCGGCTTCTTCATAGCTCAGGTTCGCGGGCATGGTCGTCAGCATGCTCTGTTCTGGCAT
Source organism: Candidatus Gagatemarchaeum stordalenia (assembly GCA_003164815.1). GTDB lineage: Archaea > Thermoproteota > Nitrososphaeria > Nitrososphaerales > Gagatemarchaeaceae > Gagatemarchaeum > Gagatemarchaeum stordalenia. The sequence continues at coordinate 11,348 of PLUF01000019.1, read as the reverse complement.
GGCCATGTACTCGGCATGGGCGCCAAACCTGACCCCGCTGAATCCGAAGACACGGTCGCCGTTCACAATCGATTTGACGTCTTTGCCTACTGCCTCAATCTCTCCAGCAAACTCGCTGCCCAATATCGTTCTCTTCGGTCTGAGGAGGCCGCTTACGAATCTCACAAAATACGGCTTGCCTCTCAAAAAGCCGCAGTCCGTTCGATTTACCGTTGTCGCATGAATTCTTATCAGTACCTCGTCGTCCTTGGGAGTTGGTTTCGGCACCTCTTTGAGTTGAAGAACTTCCGGAGGCCCGTATCTTGTGCGTACAATCGCTTTCATTTTCTCGGGGGTCTTTCGGGAGAGGGACTGACCGCTCATATCTGAGGAATCTCCAATTGGGAGTTGGCCGACCTCCCTCTCGCCGCTGGAAGTTCACGCGAGACATACCGGAAGGCGACGGGCCGGATTGTTTCCGGGGTCGCTTTTCGGTTCATTTCTCAATGATCAGCCGACGATTTGGGTTATCTGCTTCGCCAAACCGCTCTCGACGTGCGTCGTCCAGAGAATCTCTCCTCCATCCACGACGAAGACGAGTGGAGAGAATATTATCGACTCAACGATTGCAACGCCGAGGTTCTGAATCCATTTCCCGATGCCAATGTGGACAGAGAAGTCGCTGGGCTGTCCGGCGATCAGAATCGAGAACGCCCTGTTCGCGTCGACGAGCCCACGGAGGACTCCCGCCTTTTGGGCCTGAATGACGTTGCCGATGGGCGCCTTCATCGACTGGGTCTTGTACCCATCGGTCTTGAGATGCTGCTCTATCTGCTGGGCCAGCTGGTCCAGGTCCCTGTTCTTTCCTTGGAAGCTCAAGTTCAGCCATGCTGCGGTGTCCCTGGGTATCTCCGCTGTGTTGTTTCCGGTCATCATATAATATCGACAAATATCCCGCGTTGGTATAGTTAAGGAGGAGGTATCTTCTGCAAGGTTATGTAATTCGTGCATTTGAGACTGCAGTTCGCTCGGGAGGACCTGACGGTCCGAATCCCTTCCAGCCCATGAAAGCCCAAAAATGAACTCTATTTACCTAGATTAGACAGATTCTAGCCATTTACGAGACTTGTAGTGTGAGGGGAAAAGGCGCGCTCGACTCCATGCCCTTCGGGTTCGGGCCCGATGGGACTCATCCCTGATTTCCGTTTGAGTCCTGCTCCTCGCTCGGGTAATAGATCGACGACTACCAACTATGAAGGGTTCCGGGGTTCCTTGGTGGGGAAGAATTTTCTGTAAGGCAGGAGCAGACCAACGACCAGAATCGCAGCGATGACCATCGAACTGACATCCACGTACCTGAACGCATAGTAGTCATTGACAGCATCGAGCAGGAAGAGCACGGGCACAACCCAAGTCAGGTACCAGGCCCACACTTCTCCCTTCCTGTAGGCCGTCGCTGATACGACCATGAAGAATGCCCCAAGGCCTGCGCTGAAGATAGCAAGGACCCGAATGAGATAGTAGATGTAATTGCCAAGCCCTGGGCTCGACGCGGCTAGCTGGGAGAATGTGGAGCCAGTCAGGCTCTGGACGGCGCCTTCGGCTCCGGTGAGGATTACAGGGAAAAGGATGGTGACGGACATCGAGACCAAGAAGAACAACCCCATTACGAAGGGGATCACCCAGGCGTACTTCTCGTACGCTTTCTCCTTTCGAACTACAGCCATGAAACATGCCCCAAGTCAACGACGTGAGCGAGCGCTCTAATCAGATCCGGGAAGGTCTTCATGGTTGCAGTCTTCCCGGCGCCGTCTTGCCTACGAACTCGTAGATGACGCCCAGAAGCGGCTCGGTATCCATGTAGTAGAATATATTGTCGCCAATCCTGCCGCTCATGAGCACGTCGACTCCCATTTCCCTGAACGCGACCAACGCCGCTCCAGGGTCCTGAACAAGCGACTGGACATGATGGATACCCTCGCCCCTCTGCTCCAGGAACTCCTTCCAGATGCTCGGGCCCTCGAGAGGCTGGATCAGTTCCAGCTGAATGTTACCACTCTGGGCAATCGCGGCCACCATTGAAGCCTCAACGGGTTTCCCCCGCATGGTCACGTCAGCCAAGAGTGGCGGCTCGATTCTCATGGTCATCCAAGGACCGATTCCCAGCGTAGACCAATAGTTGTCAGTTGCCTTCTGCAGGTCCCTGACAATTATCCCGATCTGACTTATCTCGCCTATCTTTATTTTGGGTACAACCGGATTACTCATCGTTTTCAGTCTTGAATGAAATGGTCGGCGTATTTAGCCTCGTATGCTCTCACTAGCTGTTCCGATTCCCGACTCTAAGCTTGACCCTGAGGTCTTCAAGGTCTTGAGGGCGCAAGGGTAGCGAATCCTACCTGGCCCAAACATTGCATCTTCAGTTTCGAGTTCGCTTAGATATCTTCCCCAAGAAGTAGAGCCCGACCACGAGGAACCCGAAGAAGGTCATCGGGAAGTACTCCTCGTTCGGCGGCGGAGGGGCGCATCCCTTTCTATAACTTCCTCAGCGACGAGGAGAGGAGGCTCTTCACCACGAAGCCGAAGGAAGTTACTGCTTGACTGCCCCTGACTGCTTTCTACTTAGTTCAAATCTCACCGGTGAGAGGAGGGTCACAAGGCAAAGATGTTCGTCCTTCTATCGGTCCTGCTATCAGACGATGGGCGCATCACAACCATCTGAAAGGCATTCCACCGAGGGCACTCAAGCACATGCTTGGCAGCTGAGATATCCTAGGGGAACAATAACGCCCAAGCCTCAGTTAATTACGTGAGTCTTGCAACGTGCCGCAAAGCGTAGGTAGACATTATTCCCATCCATGCTATAACCGAACCGATAAGCAACCGCTCGAACAATCCGCTATAGTCGCTCTTTAGAGGATGAAGGAACGGAAGTACTCCCCAGTAAAATATCATGGACAATACTGCAAGCCCTGCAATAACGAGTGCAATCTTCTTTACTCCTGCCAGAACTTTCGTTTGACTTAGCTTCAGCGAGATCGATAGCTCGCCTAATGGTGCCGCAATAAATATAATGATTGCAATAATTGTGTGAATCCCAATAGTGCTTCCAGTCGCTGGAAATCCAGCGAGCAGGAGAGCCCCCACACTCCAGATTACGATTGCGCCCAATCCTAATCTGTAGTTTCGCCAATTCTCTCCAGACATTGAGAAAACTTGGACCATAGCATACACAAACAGAAGAGAAAATACACCACGATTTAGGAAGTTAATAGTCATGATGTAGCCGTAGGGCCCCACTGCGAGTAGACTTTCGGCCTGCGATATTGGACTGTAGTGCGGTGGAAGGACCTGTGCGATAGCATCAAGTACGATGTAGAGAACGATAAGAACGTCAACAGTTATGAAAACCTGACGAAGCTTTGATCGCTTTGAGTTATCCAGCGCCTTGAACTTTCCGTAAGCCTTCGTGAGGCTCTGGATTACGATTGACGGTTGGGTCAAGGCTAGCGGGCTCCAGCTGTTTCATTGGGTTCTGCTAGTCGAGCGTTAGCGTAGAAATCCGCTACGGCCTTGAACGACTCCTTCGGTTCCCACGGCATGTCCGGGTAGGTCGTCCCGTGCTTGCCGCCTTCGTAGTATCTCACCAAGCTCTGGTTCGTCGTGTCAAGGTCGTACTTCGGGTCTTCGTCGTAGGGGTTGACCTGGGACTCGAACTGCGACACGAAGGCTCCGTCCACGCCCGCGGCGTCGAGAATCTCCAGGGTTTCGACGACCTTGCGTGCCTGCCAGGCCTCGTCGCGCGGATGGATGACCCTCACCTTGGGACGGACGAACCTTCCTACGACCGGGAAGCTGTGGAAGAACTGCGACCAGAAGTCGGTGTCCCCTCCTCCCAGCAGGACCTTGGCGAGCTTCCCGTCGCTCTGGTAGGTCCCGTTCCCGAACTCCGTGACCACCACGGGTTTGCCGGTGTCGAAGAGCGGCTTCAGCATCTCGACATACTTGTCCTCGATGTCCTGGGCCCGGTAGTGGTCCACGCCGACATAGTCGAAGAGGCTCCAGTCGACCTTCTCCCAGATGAGGGAGTGGTAGGTCAGCTTGCCCTTGAATTCCTTCCTGACGGCGGTCACGGCGTTGCCCAAGAACGCGTTGAGCGGCGCGTTGTGCTCGCCGGACATGATGCTCGCCCTGAACTTCGGGCTTCTGACCCGCTGCATGATGTTCTTCCCCGGGAGTATCCCCTGCATGAAGAGGGTGGACTCGCCGCCGACGCTCAGCACCACCTTGTCGGGCCACTGCTTGCGGAGAGCCTCCAGACGCCCAGCGGCCTTGGTCAGGTACGCGACGGTCTCATCCTCGCTCTTGTCCCACAGCAGAGGCGAGAGCCAGACCTCGAGCCCCTCCTCGAGCGCGGCGGTCGCGGCGGTCACAATCCGACCGACGTCCAGCGCGGTGATAATGACCGCGTTGCAGTGCAGGTCGCTCTTGATGATCTCCAGCTCCCCGTGTACGATCTTCGGGTCGAAGACCGGGCGCCAGTTGAAGCCCATCACCGCTCCGACATCGTAACAGACACCCTTCAGCCTCAACCCAGACTCACCTCGGCTCAGGTCCCAAGATACGCAGGATTATGCCCGCATCTGGCATCTGCTTCTCCACGTCCTCTGGAGAAAGCTGCGCAATCCTCGACAGTCCGTCGACGCATGCCAGAAGCGCGCTCGCTAGTTTGTCGGGGTCGTCATTGGCAATCTCGCCCGTTGCTTGCCCTTCGACGACGAGCCCTCGGATGATTTCGCGCATGGACAGGCTTTGCTGCTTGACCTGCTCGCGAAGGTCCGCTGGAAGAGTGTCACTGGTCATCGCCTGATAGAAGAACTGGAAGAACTCAGGGTCTTTCCGCCTGCGTTCCAGCATCCCAGTCACGATTCGCTTCAAGCGGCCCCTTGGCGTGCCTGGTATCTGCTGGACGATGCCACGCAACTCGTCTGCGGATCGAATCGATTGCCTCACCAGGGCTAAGAAGATCGCCTCCTTGCTCGGGAAGTAGTGGTATGCCAGTCCTGGGCTGACGCCAGCCTCGGAGGCCACGTCGGACATCTTGGCGGCCATCCCCTTGCGAGCAAATACCTCCCTCGCCGCAGCCAGAATCTTCTCTGTAGTCTCCTCCCGAATCTGCCTATTGACTTGTTCCGTTCGGGGCACGCTAAATCCTCAGTATTGATTAAATATTTAGTTAATATATAACTGTATTCGCCCGTCGAAAAGCCGATTTGAACTTGGTCGAAATTCTTCCCAAGAAATAGAGCCCAACGATTAGGAATCCGAAGAAAGTCATGAGGAAATACTCCTCATCCGGCGGCGGAGGTATGTGAGCGACATTATCATAGGTCTGGAATACGCTGCTTACTCCCCAAGAGTTAGTGGTGCCGAACTGGTATGTCCCGTTCACGCTCATCGGGAACGACAAATCGTAGAATCCGTAGTACCCAGAAGGCGAAGGCGGCTCTGTATTCGGGGTCAACGATTCATTGACGATCAGGTTCCCGGTCGGGTCTTTCACCCAGAGGCTCGTCACCCCTCCGGTCTGGGGCCCTATCATCTCGAAGGCCTCGAAGTTCGTTTGCTGTCGCTGTATGTTCACAAGGCTCCCCCCTCCTCCGTCGAGGTTGGCGTAGATCGTGCTGTTCCCGCCATAGAGGAATCCGTAGGCGCTGCTCAGGTTCCCCGGCTCGTAAGTGACAGGTGAGATGAAGCTCGGCGAGCTCCCGTTGTAGTCCCATGCGAGATAGGGGTTGCTCGGGACGATCAGGCTGAAATTCAGGGGTAGGGCAACCAGCTGCCTCTGTTGGTCCAGGTAGTATCCATCCACGCTCGAGAACGGGAGCGATGGGATCAGCGTCCTGTTGACGAGGAATGAGGAGAAGGCGTCGGGGACTGTGTACGAGTAGCTTCCGGACGCGCCTGTCACTGTGATGAATAGGTACGGCATAGTGGTATCATTCATCATGGCAACGTTGGTGTCGTTAAGGAGGAAGACCCACCTCCCTCCCGAGGAAGACACGGGCTCGAGGCTCATCACGTTCGAGTAGGCGGGGAAGAGGTCCTCCTCGAAGTCCTTGGCGATTTCCTGAGAAGAGCCGAAGGTCTGGTTCAGCGACGCCAGCAGGTGCGGGTCGAGCGGGTCTGGCGTCACGAGAGAGATGCTGACCGAGTCCGAAGGGTCGAGGCCCGACGGCCCGTAGGTGAAGACCGTGATGTACCCATTGTAATAGAAAGGTTGGTAGAGATACGATGTGTTGAAGAGACCGTAGATACCTCCAGCAAACCCCTTCGAGAGGGCGAGCTCGGTGACGTTGAAGTACTCAAGACCATCGCTGGCATAGCTCTGGATCTCAGGCACGCTCGACGTGAAGTAGAACTTCTCGATTCTCTGTGAGAAGGTGAGGACGGGATAGGTCGTGTTTGTAGTCTTCGTGGCTAGGTTCAGAGCGGTCTCGTTCCAGAAGGAGATGTCATGGGAAATGTCTCCCGTCGTCAGATTCGCGTTCACGCCCCATCCGGTCACCGCGAAGTTGAACGAGTTAATCAGCGCCCTCTCGCGTGTATCGTTCACAGCGGTGATTGGGGCTGTGTTCACGTCTCCTCCGTAGGAATATCCTGGATTGTTTCCGTCGTACCGGATGAGCGTGACGAAGGGTCTCTGATACGAGCTCGAGTTAGCAGAGTTGTACTCCATGTACGTGAAGAACTTGAAGTAAGGTGCATAGTTGACGACCGCGAAGAGCTGTTTCTGCGTCTTTGATGCGAGCAGTGCATCCTGGTAGTTGAAGGCCTTCGCTGTGATGGTAATCGCGGAAGTCCCGGTCTGATTGGCCACGGTGAACAGGAAGTATCCGGTGGAGCTAGAGTTGCTGAACGAGGTCAGCTTGACGAAGGTCGGATTGAAATGAGGCTCGACGATCACCTTGATGTCGGGGCGCTGCTGCATGAAGAGGAAGCTGTAGGTGTAGTTGATGACGAACTCGTCGTCATGGTAGAAGCTCCCGTCGGGGTTCCGCAGAACCTGGTGGGCTGAATTGGTCACGTTGCTCATCTGAGTCTGGAAAGCAAGCTCGAATGTGCGAGTCTCCACTGATACACTCGTTGAGAGCGGTGATTGAATCGTCACTGTCGAGTTGCCCACTATCTCGACTACGGTAAATGTCTCCGTGACGGTCACGAAATAGGTCCCAGTGACGTTCCCGACTACCTGGAACAGCTCTCCTCCGAGGGCGGAGAGGACACCAGAATCATATGACCAGCCGATTGAGATGGATGTCGTGTTGGGACCGGTGGAGGTCGACAGGATTACGGAAAACTCGTCTCCGAGGTAGAGGGATTGGTCAGGATTCGAGCGCACGTAGCTGACTGAGGAGAAAATGCAATTGCCGTAGCTGTCGCACGGGTCTCCATTAGCGGAGTTCGGCCGATTCAGCCCTATGACTATCGGTGGGATGACTGCGGCCACGACGAGGATTAGAATCAGAAGGAGTTTCTTCTGCACATCTACTTAGTTCTACCTGGGCTAAAACGAAGCAGGAGACCCTTGACCCCGAAGCCCGCCGTTTTAGCCGAACCTGACCAACCGATTCGTTGCCTGCCTCTGGAAGGAACCACACAAAGAGCCACAGAACTGAGTTCAACAAGCGGATGGGACGATGGATCTGTGGATGTGGCTGGAAGAGTGAGCCGATAGGGACCCGACGGCCCGGGAGACGCGATTCGAGACCAGAGAAGCGATTCGAATCAGACGAAGAGATAGAGTCCGATAAAGGCAGCCAGGAAGGCGATCGTCAGCCCATAGTCACCTACTGCGTGGTGTGCGAGTACGAATCTGAGACCGACTTTGATATCTGCCCAAGGTGCCAGAGCGAAGGGCGGGCTGTTTTGGTCGTTAGGAAGGCTTAGAGCTACGTTTGTCTGGGAAAGCGGATAGAAGGCTGCAATAATCATGTTGAACCCGCAGGATTTATGGAAGAGATACGAATGCTCTCCAAAATGAGGGCTAGCGGCTCCGGGATAGCGGGATGGGAGACATCTTCCTAAGACGTCTCAGCTCCTGCATTATGCACTCAGGGTCAGTAAGCCTCCCCAGAGGACTGTCGGTCAGGTAGGCATCCCTGATCTGCCACACGAGCCTCACGAGAAGCGCCCCGTTCGTGGAGGCGGCGGGATTGGCCTCGAGTGCAATCTTGACGGTTCGTTGAACCGTGAGGTCCTTGGGCTTCATCGAGCAGACTGCGACGTGGTCGCGCAGCTTGTCCACGTAGTACCGCGACTTGCAGAACAGGCATCTTTCGGTCGGACCGAAGGAAGAGGACATGCAAACATTGAGCCCCCTGCGATAAAAGAGGCGGAGCGAATCTGCACTTGGTCACTCTCAACTGTCAGGAATGAAGGTCAGTTCCGAGTTTTGGGAATGAGGGAGGTGTATCTGCGAAGTTCCGGACAGAATTCAAGGCCGAAGGAAGGGGAGAGGTCTGGTGACAACCTGACTACGCCTGCTGAGCTTTCCTGCCGTCTGAAAGTTGGGCGCCGCAGGCGTTGCCGTTGATCCAGTGGTAGCCGCAGTTGGAGCAGATGCTCCCTATCTTGAGCCACTTGCCATTCCTATGAACGTAGATGTTGATGATTCGACCGAATATTGCGGCCCCAGGCCCTCTAGAGCCGTCGCAGTAGTGGGTCTTCGTTCCTACGTTCACTCCACCACGCCTCCGCCAGAATCAGTATACTGATAGTGAAGCCGCTGTTCACGGTTAGTATACTGTTCGTGCTGCGCAGCACGGTTAGTATACTGATAGGGAAGTCGAACTTCACGGTTAGTATACTGATTGGCACCTCCCCTTCTAGTGCGAACCCTTGAGTCCTGCACCTCGCTCCCCTTTCCTGTCTTCATATTGCGACGACCCACTTAATCGCCACGGCAGGAGGACGCTCGATCATGAGGACGCTCGAGCCTTTTGCTGTTCGCCAAGCCTCACTGGAATCGTCCACCTTCCGGCTTTCTCATCGTAGGCGAGATAGGAAGCCTCTCCCTGCCCGCTCCGCGTTACCTTCAGCCAGGCTTCTTCCTTCCCGTCCCAGACGAGACTTCCGACGCCTCCGTCCCCAGCCTGTAGCGCGCCCGAGATCAACGAAAGAAGATCCTCGCTGCGAACTAGCGGCTGCCCGTCTCCGAGGAGGTCCTGGGCAAAGGTCAGCGTCTTCCCGCACTCTTCGTTCACGCACTTCATCGAGCTGAGACCTGCCACGAGAGGGACCGGCTTCTTTTCGAGCGGTACCGCGCTTCTCTCCCTGTCGACCTTCCCCGGAATGAAGCGCGTGGCCTGCGGATAGACCGGGAACTCGACCGGGCTCTCCGACCCGCAGCTGGGGCAGACGAGGAACCTGGAGGAATCCGTTACCGTCTGATATCGCGAATGGCCCTCGGCAGGGGGAAGCGCCTGCCCGCCGCCCGTGGTCGTTGAAGCTAAGCTCGCTCCTCCCTGCTGCCCGCTTGTGGCTGCGTTATTGGTCGTCGTCGCGCTGGTCGAGGTGGCCGTTTGGGGGCTGGCCTGCTTGACGAACTGCCTCCCCCATTCCGGAAGCGCCTGGATGAGGTACGGCGTCTCCAGCCTGGTCCCCAGCGTCCCTATCTGCTCAGCCTTCCAGTTGTGCTCCGCGGCCTGGATGGAGACGGGCAGCCACCTGTCCTCTTCGAGGGCCGTTATCTCCTCCATGTGCCTGTAGTTGAACGTGAAACCGGACACCTTCTCCACCCTGTAGAAGGTCTCGATGAGGCCCCTTCCTTGAAGCTGGACCGCGACGCTCACCCTAGCTCTAACGAACCTCGGAGAGAGTCCCATGTCCCTCGCGAGGTCGTTCAACGAGTATCCCCCCTTCGAGTAGTTCGCAAGCAGGTTGAGCTCCTCGAGGACGCTCAGGTTCGCCCTCTTCGTGTTCTCCGTGAGGATCTCCCTCTGGATCCTGCCCTCGTCGATGTCGCTGACAACCAGGGCTTTGAAGTGCTTGAGTCCCGCCTTCTCGCAGGCGACGAGCCGCCGGAGGCCGATGTAGACCTGATTTTTTCCTCGTCCCGAGCCTTTTGCAGAGGCCTGCAGCGCCTTGCCCGGCTGAACCTGGCCTACCGCCGCTATGCTCTCCACCAGCCCGCTGACCGGGTAGTCGAACCTTATCCTGGCAAGAGGGTAGATGACGCACTCTTCTATGGGAAGAAGCAGATATCTTTCTTCGTAGTCTTCGGGCATGTCTGCCTGGTCTCCTTCACATTATAACGGCCAGCGAGAGGATGTCCTTCCATTCCATCCCGACGAGCGGGGTGAACTCGCTGGGGACGATCAGGCCGCTGGCGCAGGCGTATTCTGCATCTCGGGGAGACATGGGAACGGTCTGTGCCGAGAAGACAAGGTTCGCCTTCTTCACGGGTTCGAGCTCTGCGAACCTCCTCATGTCGGCTGCGACGATTGAGGCCGCCGCCTTTCTCCTTGGAGTCACGGAGAGGACCGCGTTGCGCGACTCAGTGACGATGCTCCTCGCGCGGGGCCAGAGCGCCACAGATGGGCTTCCCGCGCCCACCATCCCGAAGAGGAGGGTCGTCGTCCTGAGCGAATCGAGCTGCTTGGCTAGCCTTCTCAGGGCGAGCTCGGTGGAATCCAGAGTGTAGGAACCCGGAATGCCTGCGTCGACCTCGACCCCCTTCCTGGTCGTGAAGCCGTAGAAGAACCTCCTCATATCCAGCCGCACGTCGACGTGCCAGCCCTTGTCTGCCGCCCGGTCCTTAGGAGCGATGAGCAGCCCTACGCGCCCGCTCGGGCTCTCCAGACAGGCTGAGACCCTCCTTCCTCCTTTGGATTCCAAGTTGTATTCCAGGCAATCCGAAAGGAACGGTCGCCAGAGCATCAGGTACGTCCTGCTGTGCGCTCGTCTCTCCATGAGCGCCCTCTTGCAGCCCCTGGGTTCTCCATCCACGAGGAGACTGGGCTCCGATTCTTCCCCCTCACCGGAGACCTCGACCATGAACTCCAGAGGCGGCAGCCTGGCCTTCGACAGACCGAGCCTGAGATTCGAGTCGAGGAGCTGCGCCTCCGCAAGCGCTATCGTTGCTGAATCAAGCACACCGGATTGCTTCGCAGCCTCGAGGAACGAATAGATCACGCTCTCGGCATTCGTCAGCTCTTCTCCGCCCTTGCGAGCCCTACTCCTGACTTGAAGCGCCCGCATCTCGACAAGTTCCCTGCTCAGGGGCGTCGCCAGTCTGCCGCACAGCAACTCGGTCAGCCTGTGGGTCCTCTCCTTGTCCCTGTCGATCATCAAGCCCCTGAACATGT
>PLUF01000043.1 GCA_003164815.1 Candidatus Gagatemarchaeum stordalenia | reverse complement strand
GAGGAAATCATTTGAGGATAAAACATTCACAAACACGTTGGTAAAGGCTTAAAAGGAGCGAAGTGAAGCATTTATATAGTCCCCGTCGGGGGCCTTTTTCCTGGCGTTCCTTAGAGTGCATTGTAGACTGTTTCTAGGGCTTACTGTCGATGGGGGAGTCAGCGCGTAATGCCTCGGACCAAGGCTAAGAAAGAAGAGGAAGAGCTGCCGTTCAAGATAACCGACCACTTCCTGGTCCCGAAGCACGAGCTGCTGACGCCTGAGGAGGCGCGGGCCGTGCTGAGCAAGTACAACGCGATGCCGCACCAGCTCCCGTTCATCTCGTCGACCGACCCGGCCGCAAAGTCAATCGGCGCGAAGGCAGGGGACTTCATCAAGATTACAAGGCGGAGTGAGACGGCGGGAGAGACCGTCTACTACCGGTACGTTGTGGAGGCGTGACGATGAGCAAGCAGATGGGTAGGCCGTACGATTCGTGGATCGTCCTGCAGGACCTCCTCGAGAAGGAAGGAGTAGCTAGGCAGCACCTCAACAGCTACAACGAGTTCATCCTCAAAGGGCTACAGTCCATCATCGACGAGATCGCGGACGTGGAGATAGAGACCGTCAGCACCCCTTACAAGGTGAAGTTCGGCAAGGTCGAACTGGGCCGGCCGAGGGTCATCGAGATCGACGGCTCCGTCAGCAACGTCTTCCCGATGGAGGCCAGGCTGAGGAACCTCTCGTACGCCTCCCCGATCTACCTCGACATGACGATCGAAGAGGAAGGGATGTCCCGCGAGGCGACGAGGCAGCACATAGGCGACCTGCCGGTGATGGTCAAGTCCGACCTCTGCCAGCTCTCCAAGATGACCAAGGAGCAGCTGATCAACGCCAGCGAGGACCCGAAGGACCCTGGAGGCTACTTCATCATCAACGGCTCGGAGAGGGTCATCGTCGGTCTGGAGGACCTCTCGCCGAACAAGATCCTCGTAGATATCGAGAAGGCGGGCGGCGTCATAACGTATAAGGCGCGGGTCTACTCGTCGGTCGTAGGCTACCGCTCGAAGCTCGAGGTAACGCTGAAGCAGGACGGTGCCATCAACGTCAAGATACCGAGCTGCCCGGTCGACCTCCCGTTCGTGATAATCATGAGGGCGCTGGGGATCAAGTCCGACAAAGACATCGCCAACGCTGTCTCGCCGAAGCAGGAGATACAGGATCTTCTCGAGGTCTCGTTCGACAAGGCCAACGAGGCGCCCACCGACAAGGACGCGCTCGTCTACATCGGCAACAGGGTCGCTCACGGAATGCTCGAGGAGTTCAGGATCAAGAGGGCACAGTCGATGCTCGACTGGGGCTTCCTTCCGCACCTCGGCAAGGCTGACGACAAGCGGTATGACAAGGCGATGTTCCTCGGCGAGGCCGTCTGCAAGCTCATGGAGCTCAGGCTCGGCTGGATCGAGCAGGACGACAAAGACCACTATGGTAACAAGGTGATCAAGTTCGCAGGCCAGATGCTTGCCGACCTCTTCAGGACTTCCTTCAGGAACCTCGTCAGGGACATGAAGTACCAGCTCGAGAGGGCCGGTCAGAAGAGAGGGGGCAACGTCGTCGGCGCCGCCATCCGGACGGGTATAATCACCGACAAGCTCAACAACGCGATCGCTACGGGCAATTGGGGCAGGGGCAAGGTCGGAGTTACCCAGCTCCTGGACCGGACCAACTATCTGAGCACCCTGAGCCACCTCAGGCGCGTCCAGTCCCCGCTCAGCCGCTCCCAGCCCAACTTCGAGGCCAGAGACCTTCACGCGACCCACTTCGGCCGAATCTGTCCTTCCGAGACGCCTGAGGGAGTGAACTGCGGCCTGGTCAAGAACCTGGCCCTGTCCGCGACCATCTCGGTCAGCGTCCCGCCCTCCGAGGTCGAGGAGAGGCTCTGGGAACTCGGCGCAAAGCCGATCCGCGACATACCAGAGAAGCTGGCGCTCGAGGGCTGCAAGATATTCATGGACGGGAGGTTCATCGGCTACGTCGACGACGGAGAGCGGCTCGCCAAGGCCTTCAGGAAGCTCAGGAGGGAGGGCCAGATCAACCCGAGCGCGAGCGTCCTATTCTACGCGCCCACCAACAAGAAGGGCTACGCGAGGCTCTACGTCAGCCTTAGCGCCGGCAGGGTCATGAGGCCCCTGATAGTCGCCGAGAACGGCAAGCCCCTGCTCACCCAGGACATGCTCACCAAGGTGGTAGCCGGAGAGCTCACATGGAGAGACCTCGTCGAGAGGGGCGTCGTCGAGCTCATAGACGCGAACGAAGAAGAGAACTGCCTCCTCGCGATGTCTGCCGAAGAGATAACCTCCAGGCACACGCACCTCGAGCTGTATCCGGGCGCCATGTTCGGGATCGCCGCGTCCATCATCCCGTACCCGGAGCACAACCAGTCTCCGAGGAACACGTACGAGTCGGCGATGGCGAAGCAGTCGCTCGGCTTCTCCACCCCCACCTACCCATTATCGACCTTCGTGAGGCAGCACCTCCTCGTCAACCCGCAGTCTCCGATGGTGAAGACCAAGTCGACCGAGCTGCTGAACATCACCGAAAGGCCGTTCGGCACCAACGCGGTGGTTGCGGTACTCTCGTTCGAGGGCTACAACATAGAGGACGCCATAATCATGAACAGGTCGAGCATCGAGAGAGGCTTTGCCCGTTCCTTCTTCTACAGGCTCTACGAGGGCGAGTCGAAGCAGTACCTGGGCGGGATGCGGGACACATTCGAGGTTCCTTCGGCAGAGTCGAACATCAGAGGGTACAGAGGCGAGAAGTTCTACAGGCTCCTCGAGGGCGACGGCGTCGTCATGCACGAGTCCCAGGTGACCGGAGGAGACGTCGTGATTGGCAGGACCTCCCCTCCCAGGTTCATGGAGGAGTACAAGGAGTTCGAGATAAAGGGCCCATACCGGAGAGACACCTCCGTCTCCGTGAGGCCGACCGAGACCGGTGTGGTCGACGCCGTCTTCATGACCGAGAACGTGGAGGGAGGCAAGATGTTCAAGGTCCGGGTCAGAGACATGCGCACCCCTGAGATCGGAGACAAGTTCGCATCACGCCACGGGCAGAAGGGAGTGATCGGGCTCGTCGTGCCCCAGGAGGACATGCCCTACACGCCCGAAGGCGTGGTCCCGGACGTCATCATCAACCCACACGCGTTCCCGTCCAGAATGACCGTCGGACAGTTCATCGAGTCGATTGCCGGGAAGGGCGCGTCGCTCAGGGGATGGCCGGCTGACGGTACGGGCTTCGCGGGGGAGACACCCGAGGACTTCGAGAAGGTCCTCGAGGAGCGCGGCTTCGAGAAGACGGGCAGAGAGGTCCTCTACGATGGCAAGACCGGGAAGAAGTTCGCGGTCGACGTCTTCATCGGGGTCGTTTACTACCAGAAGCTCCACCACATGGTCGCCGACAAGATCCACGCAAGGGCGCGCGGTCAGGTCCAGATGCTGACAAAGCAGCCCACCGAGGGCAGGGCCCGCGGGGGAGGCCTCAGGTTCGGAGAGATGGAGAGAGACTGCCTAATCGCCTACGGGGCCTCGATGGTCCTGAAGGACAGGCTACTCGACGAGGCGGACAAGACGGAGATCAACGTCTGCGAGAAGTGCGGCCTGATAGCGTACTACGACGCGAAGCAGCGAAAGTACGCCTGCAAGATAGACGGGGACCAGGCCAAGATCTCCACTGTGGTTGTCGCCTACGCCTTCAAGCTCCTGCTCCAGGAGATGATGAGCCTGAACATAGCGCCTAGGCTGAGGCTGAAGGACGCGGTGTAGTGGTGAAATAAGATGGCAATGGAAGAAGCGCTCAGAACGATCCGAAAGATAGACTTCGCCCTCCTCTCTCCGACCGAGATCAGGAAGTACTCGGTGGCAGAGATCACCCAGCCGGAGACCTACGACGAGGACGGCATGCCGGTGCAGGGAGGCCTGATGGACGGCCGTCTCGGCACCCTCGAACCGGGCCAGAAGTGCTCAACTTGTGGGAACACCGCATCCCGCTGCCCAGGCCACTTCGGGCACATCGAGCTCGCGGAGCCGGTGCTCCACATGGCGTTCGTCAGCGACATCAACAAGCTCATCCAGGCAACGTGCAGGACTTGCGGCAGGCTCCTGCTCCCCACCCCAGAGCTCGAGGCCTACGGCGCTAGGATCAAGAACGCGACCGAGTTCACTCCGACGCTCACAGACGAGATCGCCAAGGAGATCCTGACCAAGGCGAAGAAGGTCAAGCTCTGCCCCCACTGCGGCAAGCAGCAGTACCAGATCGAGCTCACAAAGCCCACCATCTTCCACGAGATCACCGAAGAAGGCGGCGCCACGAGACTCCTCCCGGGCGCAGTCCGCGAGAGGCTCGAGAGGATCACCAACGAAGACCTCGAACTCGTCGCCTACAACCCCAAGGTCGCGCGCCCAGAATGGTTCGTTCTCCAGGTGCTGCCAGTGCCCCCACTCACGGTCAGGCCCTCTATCACGCTAGAATCAGGCATCAGGTCCGAGGACGACCTTACTCACAAGATCGTCGACATCCTCAGGGTCAATCAGAGGGTCCGTGAAGCCAAGGAGTCTGGCACTCCTCATCTGATCGTCCAGGACCTCGTGGACCTGCTTCACTATCACGTCACGACCTACTTCGACAACGAGGTATCCGGTATCCCCCAGGCGCACCACCGCTCCGGGAGGCCTCTCAAGACCCTCAGCCAGAGGCTGAAGGGCAAGGAAGGTCGGTTTAGGGGCTCCCTCTCCGGAAAGAGGGTCGACTTCTCCAGCCGGACGGTCATCAGTCCCGATCCGAGCCTCGACATCAGCGAGGTCGGAATCCCGTACGAGGTCGCGAAGAAGCTCACGATACCCGAGAAGGTCTCCCAGTGGAACATCGAGTCACTGAAGGCCCTGGTGACCAAGGGTCCGTTCGAGCACCCTGGTGCGAACTATGTGATCAGGCCGGACGGCGTCAAGATCAGGCTCGACTTCGCTAGCGACAAGAAGGCCCTCGCCGACTCGATAGCCCCCGGCTTCATCGTCGAGCGCCACCTGATGGACGGAGACATCGTGCTCTTCAACAGGCAGCCGTCGCTTCACCGAATGTCCGTCATGGCGCACCAGGTCAAGGTCCTCCCGTTCAGGACATTCAGGCTCCATCCCTCGGTCTGTCCTCCGTACAACGCGGACTTCGACGGCGACGAGATGAACCTGCATGTGCCGCAGAGCGAAGAGTCCCGCTCCGAGGCCCTCATGCTCATGCGCGTCCAGGACCAGATTCTCTCGCCCAGGTACGGCGGTCCGATCATCGGCGCGATCAGAGACTTCCTCACGGGAGCCTACCTCCTCACAAGGGACGAGACCTTCCTCACGCCCGAGCAGTTCACCAACCTCGCGCTCGCCGGCGACTTCCAGGGCGACCTCCCCGAGCCGAAGGTCAAGGGAGCCAACCCCATGTACACGGGCAAGCAGCTCTTCTCGCTCTTCCTGCCGAAGGACCTCAACTTCGTCCTCACCTCCAAGTGGGGCAAGGCGAAGACCGGAGAGGCCAACGACGTCGTGATCAAGGACGGCGAACTCATCTCCGGCGTCATAGACAAGGCCGCCATCGGCGCGGAGGAGCCCGACAGCCTGCTCCACCGCATCGCGAAGGACTACGGCAACGACCAGGCGAGACGCTTCCTCAACTCCATTCTCGCGGTCCTCAAGACCTACATCACCAGGAGAGGGTTCACCTATGGCTTCAACGAGCTCAGGCTCTCTCCGGAGGCGAACCAGAAGATAGCGGACACCCTTCAGGAGGCCTACGACAACGTCACAGAGCTGATCAAGAAGTACAAGGCGGGCACGCTGCCCCTCACCAGGGGCCTCTCGCCGGAAGGCTCGCTCGAGTTCTACATCGTCAACGAGCTCTCCAAGTCCAGAGACCGGGCCGGCAGGATTGCCGACAAGTCGTTCTCGATTGAGAACTCGGGTGTGATTATGGCCCGGACCGGGGCTAGGGGGTCGTCCCTCAACCTCGGGCAGATGACCGCGGCCCTCGGACAGCAGTCGGTCAGAGGGAAGAGGATCGAGAAGGGTCTGCGCGGACGCTCTCTCAGCCACTTCCTCCCCTACGACCTCTCACCCGAGGCCAAGGGGTTCGTCAAGAGAAACTACAGGGACGGGCTGACCCCGACCGAGTTCTTCTTCCACGCCATGGGAGGCAGAGAGGGGCTAGTCGACACGGCAGTCAGGACCCAGCAGTCAGGCTACATGCAGAGGCGCCTCGTCAATGCGATGGAGCACCTCCGGGTCGAGTACGACCTCACGGTCAGGGACCCCCAAGGCAACATCATTCAGTTCCTCTACGGAGAGGACGGCATAGACCCGGCGAAGAGCGACCACGGCCGCCCGGTCAACCTCGACAGGGTCATCAGCGCGGAAGGGCTGATGAACGCCTCGCGCGCCAAGTTCGGGGAGAAGGAGGCGGAGGGCCTGCTCAAGAAGTACCAGAACAAGCTCAACAAGCGCCTGTTCGAGGAGCTCCAGCAGAGGCTCTCGGAGAGCCACCTGAACGAGGAGGGAGCAAGGAACGTTCTCGACAAGGTCATGGAGTCCATCGACTACGCGACGGTGGAGCCGGGAGAGGCCTCTGGGATCGTCGCGGCCCAGTCAATAGGCGAACCGGGTACCCAGATGACCCTCAGGACCTTCCACTTCGCGGGCGTCAAGGAGCGCGATGTCACGCTGGGGCTTCCTAGGCTGATGGAGCTCGTCGATGCCAGGAAGATCCCCGCGAAGCCTTCGATGGACGTCTTCCTCACGGAGGAGTACAAGCACTCGCGCGAAAAGTCACTGAAGGTCGCCAACGACCTGCTCTTCACCAAGGTGGGGAGCGTCGTGGAGTACAGCGAAGTCGACCCCAGCGAGGGAATCAAGCTGCACGTCAACGAGCAGATGATGGCCGACCGGAACGTGAAGGTAGAGGACGTCGCCGAGGTCGTCGAGACGGGCAAGAGGAACGTCCAGATAGACAAGAACGGCAAAGTCATCCGGGTCAACCTCGAGAACGCAGACCTATCCACGCTCTTCACCCTCCGCAACAAGCTCCTCAACATGAAGCTCAAGGGCATCCCGGGCATCAGCAGGGTGACCGTCGTCCAGGACAACGAGGAGTGGGTCATACAGACCGCAGGCTCGAACCTGGCCAAGGTGATCTCAATCCCGGGCGTCGACACCAGCAGGATATACACCAACAACATCCACGAGGTCGCACAGGTCCTCGGGATCGAGGCGGCCAGGGCCACCCTCATCCGGGAGGTCATGGGCACCCTCGACGAACAGGGGCTCGAGGTCGACGTGAGGCACATCTTCATCGTCGCCGACCTGATGACCTCCAAGGGCTACCTACAGCAGATCGGACGGCACGGAATCGCAGGGACCAAGACCTCGGTCTTGGCGAGGGCCGCGTTCGAGATCACCGTCCCGACGCTGGCAGAGGCTGCCATCCGTGGCGAATCCGAGGAGCTCAAGGGCGTGACTGAGAACGTTATTGTAGGCCTCCCGATACCCGTCGGGACTGGGATCGTAGATCTCTACATGGGTTGATACTATGGTGGACCAACAAGTTCTCGGACGCGTTCTGAAGGAGGCCATGAAGGGTGGCAAGTACACGCTCGGCACCAGGGAGGTAATCTCCGAGGTGAAGAGCTCCAAGATCGTCATAGCGGCTTCGTCGATCGCAGGTCCCGCAGGGGCGCAGCTCAAGCTCGAGGCAGAGAAGAACAAGGTCCCCGTCGTCATCCTCGACAAGAACTCGGCCCAGCTGGGCAAGCTCCTCGGAAGGCCCTACAAGGTCTCCGCGATCGCTCTCCGCCAGGTGACCGAGTCAGACCTCCGGTCGCTCCAGGCATAGTGGAATCTTGCCGAACATCAAGCTCTCTTCGGACCAGCTCGGTCTCATCTCCATCTTCCAGAACATGAGCGGAGCGACGGTCAGGGACTGCATAGTCGACGATAAGGGCGGCCGGCTGATCTTCGTGATCAGCAAGGGCCAGATGGGCCTGGCGATTGGGAAGAAGGGCGCCACCATCGAGAACATCGAGAGGGTCGTGAAGAAGCCCGTCGAGGTCGTGGAGTGGTCGGACGACCCGGCCGAGATGATAAGCAACGCCCTCGACCCGCGATTCGTCTCCGAGGTGAGGATCACAGACCGGCTCGACGGGACCAAGGGCGCCTCTGTAGTCGTCGACCCGAGGAAGAAGGGCGCGGTCCTCGGCAGGGGCGGGAGGAACGCCGAGAAGGCCCGGCTCATCGCCAAGAAGTACTTCGACATCGGGAACCTTCAGATCATCACTTCTCAGTGAGACGCTGGCCAACGCTTTTATAGACAATCAGGAGCACGGGGTGAATCTACATGCCCGGTGGTGAGTTTTCGGCGCGTCAGATGGAGCTTCACAGGCAGAGGCTCCGCTGGAGCGACAAGTACTACAAGAGAAAAGTACTCAGTCTCGATGTCAAAGCCGACCCGCTGGAAGGCGCACCTCAGGCCCGGGCTATCGTCCTCGAGAAGGTCGGGATCGAGTCCAAGCAGCCGAACTCGGCCATCCGCAAGTGCGTTAGAGTCCAGATCGTAAAGAACGGCAAGCAGGTTACCGCTTTCCTCCCCGGCGACGGGGCTCTCAACTTCGTCGACGAGCACGACGAGGTCCTGCTGGAAGGGATCGGCGGTTCAATGAAGAGGGCCATGGGAGACATCCCGGGCGTCAGGTGGCAGGTCTCCATGGTCAACGGCGTCTCGCTCAACGAGCTCGTCTACGGACGGAAGGAGAAGCCACGGAGGTAATCTTAGATGAGCCAGAAACTAGAGTATCCGAATCTCCTGCTCTGGGGCAAGTGGGACTTCACGCAGGTGAAGATAGAAGACATCGGGCTTGTCGGGGTGATCGACGTCAGGCCTACGATGATCCCCCACTCCGGAGGGAGGCACGAGCACCAGAAGTTCTCCAAGGCCAAGGTCAACGTCGTCGAGCGCCTCGTCAATCAGATGATGCACTTCGGCAAGAAGAACGCCAAGAACACAGGGAGGATGGGAGGGAAGAAGCAGAAGGCGCTCAACATCGTGAAGACTTCCTTTGAGCTTATCCACCTGAAGACGGGCCAGAACCCCATACAGGTCCTCGTGAAGGCCATCGAGAAGTCCGCCCCGAACGAAGACACCACAAGGATGAGCTACGGCGGGGTCGTCTACCACATCTCGGTCGACATATCCCCGACCCGGAGGATGGACATCGCGCTGAGGTTCATCTCAGAGGGTGTTAGGGAGGCCGCCTTCGGAAACATGAAGTCCGTGGAGGAGGTCCTGTCCGACGAGCTCATACTCGCGGCATCCGGCGACTCCAACAGCCACGCGGTAAAGAAGAAGAACGAGCAAGAAAGAATAGCTATGGCCTCTAGGTAAGCGGCCTAGCTCTCCTCTTCCTTTTGTTCCTTCATCGCCAGCCCCTTGAGCTCCGGCTCTAGCTCGGGCGGCTCCGCAATCTTCTCGGAGGGCGAAGACAGGAAGTCCCTGACCAGGGAGATGATGACGTCCTTCTTGTACCTCTCGAGCTTGTGGGCTATGGTGAAGTCGTAGTTCGGGTTCTTTGCCACCGCGCCCAGGACCTCTATCCTCGAAGTCATGATCGAGTCCCTAAGCAGATAACCAGCCTTGAGCTGCGCGACTAGGTTGTCCTCGGCCCAGATTATCAGGGTGGGTCTCTTCATTTTCTTGAGCCTGAGCAGCTGCGGCTTGTCGTATGTGCTCGAGATCAGGACCAGGCTGTCGACGCTCTGCGGCCAGTTTATGGCGACCTCGAGCGCGACTTGGCCGCCCCACGACGTACCCACCAGGATGGCCTTCTGGATCCCAAGCCTTTCCATCATCTCGTGTAGGACCCGGGCTTGGACCTTGTAGTCGGGCGTCTCCACCGGGATGGTAGACCTCCCGAACCCCACGAGGTCGGGGATCACGAGCGAGAAATCCTTGGAGAGCGCCATCAGCGGCTCCCAGACCTTCCAGTCCTCCCTCTTGTCCGATCCGTGGAGCATGATCATCGTAGGACCCGTCCCTTCGGAGGCGTAGTTTATCCTGTATTCGCCGAGCTCAACGCTCTTCACGGTCGCGGAGGCCTTCATCGGTTGTCCCTTGTCCGGGCCTTTGCAGTGGTTTTATCTGCTTCGGCCGCTGGAAACGGTCGAAAACCGAGTTTTCAAAACCATTAATTAGGGGTCGGGAGGCGGATTATCCAATGGAAAACGACCCCATGGCGACCTTCGGGATGCTCCTGAGGGCCTGCATCAGCGACGCATGGAAGAAGGAGTCGATGCTCACAGCCACAGCAATCTCGTTCGCTCTCGGAGTGGTAGCCAGCGGCGCCACCGCATACGTGTTGACCGCGTTTCACGCGTTCATCTAGGGTGCGTCTACGAATTTCGACTTGTCTGTGAATAGTTTCTACTCTAACCGCATTTACAACTTCTGAACCGTATCATGCTTCGGTAATCCAAAATGGGACGAAAAGCTGTAATGGTCGGATTCTGGCTGCTCGGGTATGCCCTAGGCTTCTTTGCCTGGCTCGTTAGAGCGCCGGTAATCAACGCGGTAACTCATCTCGGTGTAAGCGGAGACGTAGCTGGCGCTCTGATCACCGGGCTTGCAGGGTCCGTGGTGATGCTGGTAGGGGTTACTCTCTGGAGCTACCTCTCGAATTCGTCTTAATTCCATCTCTCAAATCAGAGATGAGGGCTATCTTCCCTTTTTAGTTGAGAAGATAGCCCCGAACTTTTTTCTCTCCTCATTCTTCCGAGTCTCCTGTTCAGGACTATTGCAAGCGCGACAATCCCAGCGAACGGTACCCACGTCACCCAGAAGAGGGCAGGCTCGTCCTGGAGGAGCTGGAGCTCGACGGACTCGAAGAGGGCTGCTACCGTCAGCATCACGGCCACTATCATGATGTTAACGAAGAGTTGCCACGCCTCGGCTCTGAAATCCACGGGTCGCCCTCCAGTCGAGAAGAGCCACCGCAGGATTGCGTAGGACAGGTAGAGCCCCTCTCCCGTCGCGACCGCGTAGGCCGGGAGTTCGAGGTAGCTGTAGGGAAAGATGAACAGGAAGAGGACCAGCAGCACCGGGGAGACGCCCTGCGTCAAAGCGTCGACCTCTATGATCCTCGCCGTCGAGTACAGGGAGAAGGCGAAGAGGGCCGAACCCAGGCCGGGGATCATCTCGATCAAGCCGATCCTGAAGTTGTTCGTGAAGATGCCGAAGAACTGCGTCGCCAGGCTCGCGTTTTTGAACTCGCTGCCGATCTGGTTGCTCTGGCTGACGAAGATCGCTTTCTCTCCGGGGAAGAACGGGAGGCTCACGACTAGGAGGAAGACTCCAACCTCGGTCAGGAAGAGCAGAACAAAGAGCAGCAGGCCCCGGGAGGCGTACTCGGATATGGCTCCCATCAGTCCCTTCCTTGCTGGTTCTTCCTCCAAGTCGTCCCGTCCAGCGGGCCGAGCCTCCCAAGAGAAAAAGCTGGCTACTGCGTGCCGCCTTGGACACGGTCCGGAAGTAGACAGATGACGAATTCCCCTGTTTTCCGGTAGTTTGCAAGAAACTTCCGCAAGTTATTTATGTAAAGTCTGACGGGGTGACACAGTGGGCCAGCCTGTGCTACTGAATTGTGCTATTTCGGGCCTAACTGAGGCGTTATCAGGATTGATTCAAGTGGAGGGAATCTAGACATGGAGACCCTCGAAGCGCCCGGCACCGCCGAGAAGCTGAACGCTGACGTGGCGGCCATGGTGAAGGAGATCTCAGTAATCGGCCCGAGGATTCCAGAGATCGCCCGGAGGCTGGGACGGCACAAGGAAACAGTGAGGTACTGGTACAAGAAACTGGAAGAGAGCGGATTTGCCGTCCAGGGGATTCTAAATCACGAGGCACTCGGCCTGAAACGCATCATCTTGAAGGTAGAGTTCGGACCTGAATACGCCGACTACATCAAGCCAATGATGGTCGCCATGAACGAGCTCTGTTATGTCGTGAGTTACGCCAAGGCTCTCCCAGAGGATGTCTACGTCATAAACGCGAGCGTTCCAGAGAAACTCGTCGACGAATACATCGATTTCGCGCTCGCTCTCAAGAATCAAGGAGTTTTTGCGAAGGTGGAGTACTTCTTGTTCGACTGGTTCCGGAACAAACCGATGGAGGGGCAGTTCTATGATTTCGAGACCGGTCACTGGGAGTTCGACTTCCAATCCTTACTGCAAGGAGAGAAGTCCTACACCGAACCAAAGATCTCACCTAAGATTAAATTCGACAAGATAGATCTTCTCCTGGCGAAGGAACTTCAGATTGATGCGACTCGTGAATTGCAAGAGATTCAAGCATCAATCCGGGAGAACGACGGCATCGAAATCAACTACAAGACCCTTTGCTGGCACCTCAAGACGCACGTGGAGGCCAGTGGACTTCTCAAAGGGTTCAGAACTAACTGGATGGGTACTCGCTGGGACCCCGTTTCCGACAAGGCAAGACACAGGTCCCACACTTACGTGGGTGTCCATCTGCTTGTGAAGAACCCGACGGCACAGGAGAAACTGGCTACCTTGAGGGTCATGGACCGATTGCCCGTGCTCTGGTCGGAGGCAGCTGGCAAGGACTACTTCGCTGAAATCGCAATTCCGAGTGAGATGATGCTCGAGGCGCTCCTCGTGCTCCAGGGAGTAATGGGAGCAGTCAATAACAAGGCGACATTCCACATAATGGACCAGCGTAACTCTGCAGCATTTACGATTCCGCACAAGCTCTACGATGAAGCCTCCAAAGAATGGATCTTCAACAAGCAAGAACTACTGGTCAAGTTCAAGGCCCTAGAAACCGAAATACGCAATCACTAGAATCCGAATCACTGCTTCTGTTCGAAGAGGGCTCAGTAGGCGGCGTAGAGCCCACGCGGGAACCCGAAAATGGAAAATGAAGACACCGAGGATCGGAGAGGATTGAGTGTAGAAATAATTCTACCCTGATCCGAAGCCGCCCATGTATGCTAGCGGGTTAATGTGTACCCCAAATGCTGCCAGAACAACTGAACTGCCGGTAAGTGCCATCATCCCATATCTGATTTTGTCGTCGGTGGTCATGGGCAACCTACGGTCACCGGTTCCAAATAAACTTTCAGTATACACATGATTACACATATTAATACCACCATGATTTATCTAACATTCTTCGCAGCAGGAATACGATAAGGACACTGCCTTGCTGGCAGGATACTAGCAGAATATTCCATAACTTCGGAACTTAAGTTTTATGTTTCTTCCTGAAGACTCGCATTTCATCCTGCTTTTTTTGATGTTCGACGCCAACTTCGAAGAGCGCGAAGTCGGACGTGCTCCAAGTACCTCTCCCGAGTCTCATCTTGTTCTCCCGATTCCTTTTATTGATGAGTCGAATGTGTCGATAGAGCGAGACTTGGAAGCCGAGTACGATAGCATGGCGGACGAGTACGATGCCACCAGGGAGTCGGCAACCCAGGCTGAGGTCGCCGCCCTCGCCGACGCGCTCGAGGGATGCAAGAGCGTCCTTGACTTGGGGATCGGTACTGGCAGGTTCGCAAAGCCTCTCTCCGACCTTGGGTTCGATGTCACCGGCGTGGACGTCTCCCGAAGGATGATCATGAAGGCTAGGGAAAAGGGACTGGACAGGCTAGTCGTCGGCGACGCCTACGCGCTGCCCTTCTCTGACAAGTCGTTCGATGCCGCAATCACGATCCACGTACTGCACGTCGTGGTCGACTGGATCGCGGTGGTGCGTGACCTCGGACGCGTCACGAGGGGCCCTGTTATGTTGATCCTCCGGGTCCCTCAGGGTCCGCAGGACTCCGGTGTCGCTCCAGCGCCCTTCGGATCTTCTAGCATAACCCAAGACTCTCGGAGGGAACATCCCACCAGAACGCAGCACCGAATGTGGCAGAACGAACTTGAGCTCAAGACGCGGATCCCTCCACGCAAACTGGAGAGGATACGCGACGAAACGATATCGATCTCGGTGGCCGAGGCGATTAAGAGGGCGAATGCAAAGCGCTCCTTGGGCGCGCAGATCATACCTCCCGAGGTGAAGCAACAGATGCTGGAGAGGATCCTGGCAATGGCCGGCGACCAGATCGTACAGAGGAGGATCGTGGAGGACCTAGCGGTCTGGGACGCGGGGGCTCTACAGAGTCTCGGGAACTGAGCAGCCTGCCAAGCTTCCAATTCTAACCCCGGGGCGGTCAGCCTGACCAGTTTGGAAACCTGCTCGCGTTTGAGGTCAACACGCTTCTCAACAGACTTCGACGCAATTCAATGAACCTGACCAGAATCTCGCGCTCCTCCCCGCTGACCGACCAAGCACCCGGAATCGAGGCGATTATCTCCTCTATCTTCGAGTCCCCAACGGTCTCGATCCTCTTCAACGTCGACTCGACAGAATGCAGCCCTCTTATCGAGGCTGCCAACTGAGGTTCCGTCGGGACGAGGGTCCTCACGAAGGAGCCCTGGTCCAGCGAGTCGGCGGTCCAGGTCGGTCCCGTGAAGGAGTGAGTAAAATCCACCATGTAGTACCTGAACCCGCCCGGCACCGCTTGGATAAGGTGGTTCTCGGCCCTGTCCCTGTCCTCGGTGAGGATCCAGTTGTCCAGGCAGACCGTGCCGGGGAGGACCTCCACGTTGACCAGCTCCTCGTCCAGCTTCCCGTGCCTCCTCTCCAGCTCCGAAAGGTCGGAGGAGTTCGCGATGACCTCGCTGCCCTGGTGGAGTCCCGGCAGAATCGCCCTGTTCCGCAGGTCGCTCGAGTGCGCGATGACCTCCGCGCTCAGATCGACGAGCGCGCTGTTCGGAGTGGGAAGTGCGACTGCGCGGGCTAGAGTCTGGCCAATGAACTCGTTGACCGCCGCCCTCGAGCCTCCGGAGAACTTCACAAGATACGTCAGGCCGTCGTCGCACTCCATGAAGTGAGGGCCCGTCGCGCCTTTGTTTACCCCGATGTCCCTCACCGCCCGGACGACCTTCAGACTGAGTGGCAACCTAGGCTCATCTTCTGCCTCCGTGGGGACGGGCACTTAACGCTGACTAGGCTGGGGCGCCGGGGACGTTCGCCCAAGGTTTAAATAAGAAGATATATCGCGATATATCGGGTTAGACTTGCTCGAAAGACCAGGTGTTTCCCTGCACCGTGTCATGAGGAGGGGAGGCGCGAAGCTGTTGATACTGAAGACGCTCTCGTCCAGACCGATGCACGGCTACGAGGTTTCGAAGGAGATTTCGGCGCTCTTCAACGGAGGCTACGAGCCCAGCCCCGGGGTGATCTATCCGACGCTCCAGTGGCTCGAAGACCAGGACTTCATCGCCGGGACGCGCGGGGGCGGGAAGACGGTCTACAAGATTACCGCGCCCGGGAAGGACTTCCTCGAGATGAACAGGCGGGACCTCGACGCAGCAGTGAGATTTTTCGACGGGAGGTCTGGCGGGGACGCCTTCCCTTTGAGGAGGAGCGCCGCTAGACTCGAGCGGACCATACTCATTTCACTCCCGGAGATGTCCGAGGAGAGACGGACCGAGGTCGCAAGGGTGCTCGACGATGCTACAGAAAGGATAACGAAGCTGGTGAACCAGCCATAAGCGTCTCGGCCCAGGATGGAGCGTCGAGCGCAGGCGAGGCCCGCAAGTCAACCAGCGCGATCTTCTGGGCTGTGGATGCGGCCGTCTTCCTCTACCTCGTTCTCGACGTCGTCGCCCAGATTCTCCCTCCGCACTACAACCCCATCAACACCGCGGAGAGCGACCTGGCGGTCGGACCATACGGATACATCATGGCGCTGAACTTCGTGAACCGCGGCCTGCTCTCGCTCGCTTTCCTCTACGCGTTCGGCAGGACCCTGAGTTTCCTGGGAGTTGACAGCGCCAAATACCGAAGAGGGGTCTTCCTCCTCGGCGTATGGGGGGTGGGCGCCCTGCTGCTTGCGCTGTTCCCGACAGACGTCCCCGCCACGCCAGTCTCGTGGCACGGTCTCATCCACTTGGTTGTGGCCTTCCTCGCATTCGTGGGTGGCGCGCTGGGAGTGCTCGGGCTCTCCCTCCAGTTTGGCCACGATCCGGCGCTCCGCGACCTCAAGAAGTTCGCGCTCCCAGTGGCGGCGATCGCGGTCCTGTTCCTGGTTCTCCTCTTCGGACTGCCTTTCGTACTGCCTCACCTTGCGTCCCGAATCGGCGGCGTCACCGAACGGGCGCTGATCGGTTCGGTCTTGGTTTGGATGCTGGCCGTCTCGACCTACTTGGCGAAGGGCCACAAGCCAAGAGCAGCCCTCTGAAACCTTCCGCGCCGTCCAATCCGAGCGTCGACTCAGTAGCCTGCGTCGGCCAGAGTCTTGACGACGGCTTCGCCCATCTTCCTGTAACCCTCGACGTCCGGGTGCAGCCCGTCAGGACTCGAGTTCAGCGCGTCGGGTTCTTCGGAGTCCCGCACCGCCTTGTTGGTGTCGCAGAAGAGCAAGGAGGAGCTCTTCGACCTCTCCTCGATCCACGAGTTCACCCTGCGGATCGCCTCGCAGTCGCGCACCTCGGCGAAGTTGTAAGGAAGGATGGTCGCGCCCACGACGGCTATCCCAGAGGCTTCTGCCCGCTCGTACATCATCTGAAGGTTGTCGCTGACCGATTCCGGACGTCGCCCCTGGTAGATGTCGTTCACGCCACCGAGGATGACGACTATGTCCGGCTTGGCGAGGATCACATCGCGGCCGAAGCGCGAGAGCATCTGGTCCGTGCGCTGTCCGTTGATCCCCTTGTTCAGGAACCTCCATCCAGGGTGCGCCTTGGTGACCCAGTAGCCGTACTGGCTCTCGGGGTTGCCCATCCCGCTCGGAGGGGCCTCGAGTGGCGAGAGGAACGCTGGGGTCCCAGCGGTCGTTGAATCTCCTAGCCCGACGACGACCAGCCTCTCGCCCATGCCGCTCTTCACGGTTCGTCCGCATATCTATAGTCGCGCCGTCCTGAGGAGAGCGCGAGGGGGCGCCAACCTTGGGAAAACTGTAAATAATCTCAGCCCAGCCGCATCAGAAAATGGCGACGAGCGACCCCCTCCTGCTTCTAGTCCTGGTTCTCTACGCGCTCATCGTTCTGGGGATGGGGTACATCCTCCTCAGGGTGTATCGCAGCCGGAACCGGAAGGTCAAGAAGCTGAGGTAGGCAGTCTCCGTTCGCCTCCGTGCCAAGCTGCATGCGCCTCGGATATGTCCGGACCATGACTCGCGGCTCAGATAGGCCTCGCTAGACTCGCATCCCTGAGTAGTAGCCGGCGAGGACGCAGCGAGCCCACTCACTAGCACCCCCGTCGCTCGGGCGCTACAAGGTTAGGACAAGGACGAGAGCGAATCCGTCGTACCCCTTGGACCCCACTGTCTGAATCTCGGTTGCGCTCACACGAGCCTCGGCGGCGACGGCCGCGTTAAAGTTGCGCACGCCCTGGATATCCGGGTCGGTGCTCGAGGCATCGATTACGTTGCCGTCGCGCACGACGTTATCGACGACAATCAGCGTGCCCGGGCGGGAGAGCCTCAGGGCCCAAGCGAAGTAGGCTGGCAGTCTCTCCTTGTCCGCGTCAATGAAGATCAGGTCGAACGGCCTCCTGCCTTCCGCAGCCAGTTGCGTGAGCGTGTCGAGCGCGCGGCCCTGTCTTACCTCGACTATAGAGTCCAGACCGGCCCGCGCGATGTTGGCGCGCGCTATCTTAGCGTGCTTCTTCTCAAGTTCCAGGGTTATGAGGCGGCCGCCCGCAGGCAGCGCTCGACCCAGCCAGATCGTACTATACCCAGCCAGAGTTCCTATCTCCAGGATATCATGCGCCCCCTGCATCAGGGCGAGTATCTGAAGCATCTTGCCTTGACTCGGGGTCACGTTTATCGCAGGCAGACCGGCAGCCCTGCCCTCCTTGATGGCCGCGTCCAGTGCCTCATCCTGGTGGACCATCAGGTTTGAGATGTAGCTGTCGACGGCGGCCCATTTTTCTTCCATCATGGGAGCGCTCCTCTGCTGGACGTGTTCCTTATTCCTTTCTCGGGTCCGCCCGTCCCACCTGTCATCTGGCCCTTCTCAACCGCATGGGTCCTCGGGGTTGAGGAGCGTTCGACGCCTACTCCTCTCGGCGCATCTTAGGTTGTCGACTCTCCCCACACGACCCAGATCGAAATCATGTACACCATGGGGTACGTGACGATCGCCCCAACGACCGTTCCCAGAAGCGGGGTGACCGAGAGTGTGGCGAGCAGCAGAAGCTGCACCAGGACGATGCCCACATTTCCAGACTCGCTCACCGCTTGGAACTTCAGGAATCGGACCAACCTCCTCTCCCCGTCGTGAAAGGCTGCATGCGCGATGTGTACGGTGATTCTCTCGTTGATGAAGAATGAGGCAGAGACGCCGACTGTTAGCGATGCCGCGTCCAGCGCTATTAGATCCGGGGACGAGAAGCTCTCCCTTGGGATGCCCACCGACCCGTAGAAGATTAGGAGCCCGACCCAAAGGACGATCTCGGAGACCCCGAAACCCAACGCGCCGGCGAGCGCGAACCTGAATGTCCCCCTGATGCTGTAGCGCGACCAGACGTTGGGATCCACGTCCCGGCGCCCCGCCGTCATTCTGGGTTCCCCCGGGCAACAGATTTCATCCTCGCGGCGACCCTGGGGCGCCGGGCGTCGACTATCCGAGCGTCCGATGCCCGCCACGCCCCCGTCCTGTGGGAGGGTTTCAGGAACACGCGCCCTATGGCAGGTCGACCTCCAAGACCTTGTCCCTGGACCTTGCTCCCTTTACGAGCGATATCCTCGACTTCGGGATTTCAAGGTGCTCCGAGAGTATCTCCAAGAGCCGCTTGTTCGCCCGGCCGTCCTCGGCCCTGGCGTCGACCTTGACCTCGAAACTGGCCTCGGCGACCCTAACGACCATGGCCCTCTTTGCGTTGGGAGTCACCCTCACTCTGACCAGCACGTCCTTACCGTTCACCGAGCCATTCTGTAAGCGTTTTCCATCGCTCCCCGCCGTCATCCGTGTGACGGCGCGGTGGCGTTCTCTATTGCGATGGAGATCTCTGCCCAGTTGTCGGCCGGACTCAGGCGGAACGGGGAGGTTGTCGTCCCTGAAGAGGTGGCGAACTCGTCATCCAGTCCCTCACCAACCCAGCGGGCGCGGCCGGACCGGCTTTGTCTTTAGGGTGCAATCTACTCCCGCACATTCGACAGAACCTCGTCCCGGCGGGGTTCGAGCTGTCGCACGAGGGACACCCGGGCCGTTCCGGCACAATCCCCTATGTCTTGGTCCGCACTTGACGATGACCCGCGCCGACATTTCCCATCATTGAGAATCATCTCGCTTCTTATTACTACGGGCGCCGGCCGAATCGGCATGAAGACCTGGGTCGCGATGTACCTGCTCATCTGGGCGGTGCTGCTCGAGATGCTGATCGTCTTCTTCCCGGTGCTCGGCTACGACGCCAACCTCGACCTGCACGTGCTCGGCGGGGCGGTCGTGGTGGTGCTGGCTCTCATCGTCTACCGCCAGATCCGCAACACCTCGTGCCCCGACAGAATCAAGAGAATATCCAGATCCACCGCCCAGCTGGCCGTCCTCGACACCGTAATCGGTTTCCCCCTTTACCTGACGGACATGTCAATACTGGGCGTACCATTCAAGGAAGTCATCCTCTTCCTGCACTTCGTCCTTGCGATCACGATAATCGCGCAGGCCTCCTCCTCGGCCACCGCGTACGATATGTGGGAGGAGAGGGAGTTTGCTCCGACCCCCGCCGACCAACCCCGCAGTCCGGCTCACACGAGCTGAGTCAAAGACGGGGCGATGGGGTCCTCGAGGTGCTGAAGCGCATAGATGCCCGTATGGGGCTTCACGCCGAACATGAGGACCGTGCCGTCCCTGACGAAGAGTTTCGCGTAGCTCGAGCTCATCGAGAGGATCCGCGACCTGATGGGCGAGTCCTTGGGCAGGAATAGGATGTGCGCATCGTGCGACTGCTGCAGGGTGATGATCTCCTGTGACGTTACCTCGAGCAGCGAATCAAGGTCCGAGGCGAAGAGGTTCTCCAGGGCACTCACCGACTTCACGAGCAGGACCGTCTTGTCCACCGACTTCTTCCGCAGCTCAGTGGTCTCGTTCGCGACTATCTCGTGGATCTCCTGCGGCGTGGCCTCCTTTGGAAGGCTCGCGGTCTTGAGGTCGCTGGTCCTCAGGATGTTGAGGATGCGCAGCCTCTCGCTCACGACGTTCTTCCCGACTGCCCTTGCCAGGATCGAGTTGATTATCTCGTCGTTAGCGCCGGGCAGCGGGAGCAGGATCGCGCTCCTTCCTCTCGAGAGGAAGTTGATGATCGGCGGGTATTCTATCGCCCTCAGGGCTGAGTAGGGGACATTCTCATCGTACTCTATGGAGAGCGTGCTCCCCGGGATCATGCCTCCGAAGAGCCTATCCAGGGCGCCGCTCCCGAATGAATAGGATTCGCCGATGTCGGGCCTCTGGGCGATCTTGCTCATCTTCGAGTAGTCCGGTATGGTGTACGGACCGAAGAAGGTGAACTTTCCGTCTAGGAGCGTGAAGATGTACTTCCGCTGCGGTATCTTCGTCCCTCGGAGCTTGTGTATGATGAACTCCCTCACGGTGCGGTCCTGCTCTTCAACCGTCACCAGTTCGAGTATCCCGTCTACCAGGTAGTCTATGGTCGTGGCTCCTGGCTCCTCGCTCACGAAGACGAGCTGAGCCCCGGAGTTGTGCGCCAGGGCCATCAGGGTCTTCTCCGCCCTGAGCCTCTCCCTCTGGTCCAGCTCCTTCGCCAGGCCGTCCCAGCTGTCGAAGACGATGGTCCTGAACTTCTTCGGCTCAGTGAGCTGCATCACCAGGTCCAGCACCGACGACGCGTCCTCGAGCCTGATGTCCAGGAACTCCTGGTTGTGCAGGGTCTCCTTCATCGCGGGGATGTGCGTCTCAAGCAGCTCTTTCGGGACGCGCGATGACACGTATGCCCCCTTCCCCTTGCCGGCCGCCTTGAGGATCTCCAGGGCGACGGTTGTCTTCCCTGTGCCCGCGAGGCCCTTGATGAGCAGGGCCCGGATGGGTCCCTGCATGAACTGCTTGAGGCCCAGCACCGAAGCGATCCTCGTCTCTATCAGGTCCTCGGCGCCGGAGCCGGCGGTCCCCTTCTGGTGCTCCAGCTGAAGTGGAGTCATCTTCGCCTCTTTCGTTCTGGTTGTCAAGCTTTCACTCCCTTCTCAATCGCCCGCATCGTCGCGCTGAAATCGAAGCTCTCTTCCATCTTGAGGACGGTCAGGGACCACCTGAGCCGGACCGCGAGATCCTTGACTATCGCCCTCTCGAGAGAGAGCGTGCCCTGCACTCCGAAGAGCGCGAGCAGCTTCTTGTGGAACTCGGCCGGGTCGGGCAGGTTGTCGGTCATCTTCATGTGCATGAGCACGGCTTCGGCCCCGCTCTGTCCCAGGACCTTGTCCAGTCCCCCGTGCACCGATGTCCTGAACGTGTCCGCAAAGTCCAACCGCTCCGATTTCGCCGGCAATATTTTCACCACTATCTAGGACCTACCGTACCTGATGCCCCTTCCAGACGTACTTAATCGAGATGAAGTACACGACCGGATAGGTGACCATCGCGCCCACCACCGTCCCCACGAGGGGAGAGACGGCCATGGCCGTAAGGAGGATGAGCTGGACCACCACGATGCCGGTGTTCCCGACACCGCTCACCGCCTGGAACTTCAGGAATCTGTGCAAGCGGCTGCCGAAAGCGTTGGTCGTGCCTTTCTGCACGGTGACCGTTATCCGTTCGTTGATGAAGAAGGAGGCCGAGACCCCGACGACGAGCGAAACGACATCGAGGCTCAGGAGCTCGAGCGAGGAGAAGCTCGCGTGAGGAATAGTCAGTTTCCCGTACAGGAGCAACAGGCCGACCGTCAAGACTGCTTCCGTGACACCGAAGCCCATCACGCCGGCGACAGCGAATCTGAAAGTCTTCACGACCGGATACCTCGTCTCGAGCCTCGTGACATCCTTCTCGACTCTCGTCGCGGTCAAACCCGTATCCCCTCCAAGGCCGCCTTCGGGGGCGCCTCACGCGAGTGGGCAGTCGCCTTGCGCATGAACAAGAGGAAGACGATGCCGGTGACCGCGAGCATGACCTGGTACGTGGCTATTCTCCAGAGCACAATGGGCGCCCAAGTTGAGAATTTGTAGACCGTGGTGAGGTAGGACTTCATCGTGAGCTCAGTGATCCCGGCGCCCCCTATGGTCACGGGGATCTGGGCGATGGCGACCACACCGTACGCCGCGAGGGTCGAGTAGAACAGGTCGATCTTCAGGCCTGCGGCGTTCAGGACGAGCCAGAGGGCCGTACCGGCCAAGAAGTCCTCGACGATCGTCAGGCCGACGGCCTCTACCGCGACAGGCAGAGCCTCTCTGCTCACGATCGCGCGCGCCGAGAGCGAGAAGTTCAACGAGCCGACGACCGCGCGCACGTAGAGGTCGTCAGCCCTCGGTCCGCCGATCAAGTAACGCGAGATCGTGAAGAGAAAATGGGGGACCTTGATTCCTCTCACAGCCGGGATGACAAAGATGACGGTATACCCGACGATCAGGACGGTCGCGACCAGGAGTATCGTCGAGCCGACGGCCCACGCCCCCGTCGAGATCGCGAAGACAGCAGCGAGGATGGCGAGACCGGCCCCCACATAGATTTCGATGAGGATCTCAAAGTACGCTATGGATAGCGCCCTTCCACCATCGATACCCTTCCCCTTCAACCACGCAGTGCGCACGAAGACGCCCATGCTGGTCGCGGGAGTGGAGAGGGAGACGAACTCGCTGGCCACCCTGGTGAGCGCCAGCCCGTTTAGGTTCGGCCTGGGGTCGCCTGCTAGGCCGACGGTGATCACCCTGAATCTGACTACCTGGACTACGAGCCGGGAGGCGGAGACCCCCGCGGCCAGACCAAACGTCAGGTATCCGAGCGCCGTAAGGTCCGAGAACTTTACGCCTGAGAATATCGAGATGGCTATCACGACGGCGGAGCTGACGACGAGCCCGAGTGCCGCCCACTTCAGGACTGATTTGGGCAGCTGATACTCGCTCGTCGACATCCAAATGCACCCGTTACTCGCGTTTCGCGAGCAGGATCAGGATGGCTCCGACCAGCGCCGCAATCAGGCCGACGAGCCCGAATGCAAGGCCGCTGAACATGAACTGGGCGAGATAAGTAGCGGTACCATACATTATGAAGACGAACCCCACCGCAGCGAACGTCACCCCGAGCATGCACAGGACGAGGACCCTGATAGCC
Organism: Candidatus Gagatemarchaeum stordalenia; assembly: GCA_003164815.1. Lineage (GTDB taxonomy): Archaea > Thermoproteota > Nitrososphaeria > Nitrososphaerales > Gagatemarchaeaceae > Gagatemarchaeum > Gagatemarchaeum stordalenia. Next base: position 102,486 of record PLUF01000043.1, on the reverse strand, counting down.
CGCCGGATGATGCGCCGGGTGTAGGCCTCGAGCGCGTGCTTCAGCTGGGCTGAGACCTCATCCGATACCAGCTGAAGGACATCCTTAAGGATAGACAACTAGTCTTTGCACTTTCTTCCGAGGATCATTCCGGCGACGACGCCCACCAGCACGGCGACCCCGACCGCCAGCAGGGGCTGCCTCCTTATCTCCTTGCGACCAACTTCGAGCTGGTCATCGATGCTCGCATGGAAGTCGTTCAGCCTGTCCTCCAGGCTCGCCTTCAGGTCGTTGAGGGACTCCTCGATCGACTCGACGGCTTCCGGACCTTTCTCCTTCAGCTCAGCCCGAATCTGATCGATTTTCATGTCTAGGTCCCTTTTTATATCGTCGAGCGACGTTTCCGCGGTCGCTTCAAAATCCTTATCGCGCTTCTCCATGCCAATCGGTTCTTGGCGGCGAACTCTTCACTTAAGGAGCAGGTATTTTTTGTAAGAAACTGTAACGTCGCGGACGATGGTGCGCTGGTCCGTCCCGCTCAGCGCGGTCACGCACAGCGTCCTGGCTACCGGCCCTTGGAGACTCTGTTGCTCTGGTCAACTTTCTTCTTAATCTCGTCCCGTGTGAGCCTGTCAGAGTCGTACCTCACAGATATCGTGTCGATGATGAAGTTGACCCTGACCTCCAAGACCCCGTCGAGTCCGTCGAGCACACGCCTCAGCTTCTCGTGCCCCCCGGACTCGTCCCCCCCCTCCAGCTTGAAGAACGCCGTCGCTTCGGGAGCTAAGTTGGACATCGGAATCTAGGGTTCCGGACCCGCCGGGGCTATTGAGCCTATGGTATTTTTTGCATGGAGTTGTAATTGAAACGCGTCGTCCGACTTCTTCCCGGCCTCGAAACGGTTATCACTCGATCTCGAAGAGGACCGCGTTCTCGTCTCCCTGGAACTTGAGCTGCCCCCCGATCGGCTCGAAGATGGAACGAACGTACTCCTGCAGAAAGAGGCTCCCCTTCGGTCCGAAATCGTGGGTCAGAGTCACGCTGACCTTACCGCCGTGAATCATCTCGCTGTACTCGAACAGTGCAGAGTAGTTCCCCATCGTCTTCAGGTAGCTGAGGGCGTTCTCAGGCGTGAGCTCCCCTGACTTCGCAAGTATTGAGGCCTTGGGACCGTCGCTGCCGGCCAGCCTACCCGCCTCGATTATCGTTTCGTTCTTTGCGGCTTGGAGGATGTGCCTGAAGGTAGACCCCGCGACCTTCACCATATGGAACCTCTTCATCGGTCGGTCGTAGTTTGCGTATGTGAGGATGAGCTGGTTGATCAGGGTGTTCACACTGATGTTCTGCTTCTTGGCGTCTTCTTGGAGGGCGTTGAGGGCGTTTTCGTCCAGCCGGAACGAGGCCGTTGCCGTCTTTGCTCTCATGAAGCGTTCGACTTCAACTGCGGCTTTTTAGCTTTGCCCCGGGTCCCCGACGGAGCCGGGTTCCGCTGGCGGGGAAGCGGCCTGCTCGTCTTGGCCCATGACGGCACTTCCGGCAATCGGATTCCCTCGACCTTTAGAGACAGCCGCGACCAAGGGACGGTCGCCTGGCTCGGTTCTCTTACAATTCATTGCATAAAATACCCCGGGTTCATATGTTCGTGGGAACTCAACGGACTTGAACATGTTATCCGATATCAAAGGAGAGAGCCACAGAATGACAGGCAGAGGGACGGGCGCCAGTCGCCTTGCGTGGTGAGTGAATAGGAATGGCCACGCTTCTCGGACTCGCTGTCCTGTTCCTGATAATAGCGCTCGTAGCGTACGTCTTGGGCGCGAAGAAGGTTGCGGGCTTCTCGATGGACATCGCCAAGATACTGATAGTCGTCTTCCTAATCCTGTTCGTACTCTCGCTCGTCTTCGGCATAGCCTACAACATGTGAGATTGAACGGGTGACGAGACAACGAGAATCCTACGTTCCGCTTCCGGCGAGGCCGTCGTATCGCTCTCGCCAGTTGGAACTCGCCCGAGGCTGGGCGACGGACGGTTTGAAGCGGAAGAGAAGAGAGTAGGGGGGTGAATCAGAGAAAATGGCAAAAAAGAGCAGGGGCGGTAGGATGGAAGCAGCAAAGGTGCGCGCCGCCGAGACGCCGGGCGGAAAGGGTCCGGTCAGGAAGCGCGCCGCGGGCCGCAGAATAATGAAGACCTAGGGCCAGTCGGGCCCTCGGTCGCAGGAAGGCGATTTTGGACCTGGAGGCCGCACCTCTAGGTCGCGATCTCTAAAGGAATTCCAACGGATAACCTGTAAGGTTCCAATGATGAGGAGTCCTGCCAGAGCCTCAGCCGACGGGTCTAGGCTTGGTCCAGGGCCGTGATTATGGTAAGGAGGGCCTGGTGGGTGAAACCTGGGTCGACCAGGTTGATTGCATACGACTTGTGTCCGAACTCGCCAAGCGTCTGCCTCAGTCCAGGTCCCGACGAGAACGAGGCCTCGAATATCACGGATCCGTCGGGCTTTACTCCGGTGAAGGCCATCATACCGGCGGTGAATACGATAGAACCCAGCCTGTTCCCGCTGGAGTCTTCGAGCAAGCAGCTCGGCGGAGCTCTGTTCTTTCGACGTTGCTTACCTGTACGGAAACCTGGACGTTGTGGCCCGCATCCTCGAAGGAAACGGTCCGATGGGTGAGGTGCGTCTTCTGTTCGATAAAGCCCACGACATTCTCGCTCCCGTCGACCAATGTGTACTCGGCGTGCAGGAGTGATTTCTTCCTGGCGACCAGGAGGAGGTTGGCCGCCGGGTCTCTGAGATAGATGTCCGTGAGCACGTGCTCATGAGCGCCGGGCCCCAACTCGGCCGTGAGAATCGACGGGGCCGGTGCCTGAGCAACAGGGCTCGGTGCCGCTTGCTGGCCGAAGGGAGTCGCGCTCTGGTCCGCAAACTTCTGTCCGCAGCCGATGCAGTAGACCGCCTGGTCGTCGTTCGCCTTCCCGCAGTGGGTGCAGTACTTGACCATCGTCCGAGGTGAGGTAGGGCCCGGCTTATCCTTTCGCGCGTCTAACTGGTTGGTGCTGATCGACATGTTTCCAGCCGGACTCGCATTCGCTCCCCGAGGAGGTCATGACCTGCGCAGGGACCGATACCGGCGCGACCGGGGATTCTCCAGGCGGGCGAGAGTGCGGGTATGGGGGCGCAAGGACGCCGGCGTTGCAATCAGAGGCCCCAAAAACTCCCCTCAAACCTTAAATAAGCAAGCATGGGAGCGTTTCGAACGTAAAGGTAGTTATTCGCAATGGCAGCCAAACCTCACCTGAACCTCATCGTAACCGGTCACGTAGACCACGGGAAGTCGACCAGCATGGGGCACTTCCTCTTCGACCTCGGAGCGGTCGACCAGAGGACAATCGACGAGTTCGCCCGCGAGTCCGAGAAGACAGGCGCGGGTGACAGTTTCAAGTACGCGTGGGTCCTCGACCAGCTGAAGGACGAGAGGGAAAGAGGAGTCACCATCGACCTCGCGTTCCAGAAGTTCGAGACTCAGAAGTACTTCTACACGCTCATCGACGCCCCCGGTCACCGCGACTTCATCAAGAACATGATCACCGGCGCCTCAGAGGCCGACGCAGCGGTCCTCGTGGTCTCCGCCAAGACCGGAGAGAAGGACACCGCGCTGGGCCCAGGCGGCCAGGCGAGAGAGCACGCTTTCCTCCTGAAGACCCTCGGGGTCAACCAGCTCGTCGTCGCCATCAACAAGATGGACGACCAGACGGTGAAGTACAGCGAGAAGATGTTCAACGACGCCAAGATGGACGTCGAGAACCTCCTGAAGGCCTCCGGCTACAATGTCACCAAGATACGCTTCATCCCCATCTCCGGATGGACCGGCGAGAACGAGGTGAAACCCTCGACGAACATGCCCTGGTACAAGGGTCCGACCCTCCTCCAGGCGCTCGACGAGTTCACCGAGCCCCCGAAGCCCATCGACAAGCCCCTCCGTCTACCGATACAGGACGTCTACACCATCACCGGCGTCGGCACGGTCCCGGTCGGAAGGGTAGAGACGGGCAAGATCAGGGTCGGCCAGTCGGTGGTTATCATGCCTGAGGGCCTCCTGGCAGAGGTCAAGACCATCGAGACCCACCACGTCGGGATGGAGGAGGCAATGGCAGGCGACAACATCGGGTTCAACCTAAGAGGCGTCGCCAAGACCGACTTCCACAGGGGGAGCGTACTCGGCGAGGCTGCAAACCCTCCCACGATCGCGAAGGAGTTCCTCGCCCAGATTATCGTGGTATTCCACCCGACGGCCATAGCGGCAGGGTACACGCCGGTCCTACACGCCCACACCGCCCAGGTCGCCGCGACGATCACCGAAATCATCGCCAAGATCGACCCGAGGACGGGCCAGCCCACCGAGGAGAAGCCTAAGACGATCAAGACAGGGGACTCGGCCATTGTAAAAATCACACCTTTGCGCCCAGTAGTTCTCGAAACTTTCAAAGAATTCCCTGAATTGGGCAGATTTGCGTTGCGCGATATGGGCAGCACAGTGGCAGCCGGCATAGTTCGGGAAGTTACCGTCAAGGGCCAAGTCGAGAAGGCAGTCGCAAAGGCGTAACTGCCCTCCTCCTCTTCCGCTCTCTGTTTGCCGACAAAGGCTCGGTCAGGGAAATCGGTAGAAGAACATGAGAGTAACAGCCGCTCCCGAAGCAAGTCATCACGAACTATATTTTGCAAGGCCGGGATTCCAAGAAGATGGGAGACGCCCGAAGTCCTGACTGATGGCGGTGCATCGACGATCTCATCCGAGAATCCGGTGCTCACCCATCATTCCGCGAAGCAGGCAGGGCTCTGCAAAGCGAGCGGAGAGAATAGATGGGATGGAACTGCTAGAGAAGGCTCATGCACACGGGCGAGAACATTAGAAGACCAAATGAACCTCAGGAAGTGGGTTTAGATTCCCTCGGTCTCCAGTAGTAGATTGGCGCTTTAGGTCTCGGGCCGAATCCTAACTCCTGATCTACCATCGCGAGGTCTTTGTCAGGGTTGATTGCCCGCCAGCCGTCGTCCCTCTTTTCGTCGGGTCGCGGTTTTCTTGCGAATGTGTTCGCCCTAGCGTCCTTAGCCTCGAATGCCAGATAGTTCTTTTGGGCTTGAATCAGCGGGACCCTATTTGCTCCGCCTGAAGTTGGCCAAATTGTTTGAGTATAATCGTCTTCCCATAAACAGATTGGGCAGATGTCGTAAGAACCAAGTTCGTCATCGAAAACGAGATATCCGCAGCGAGAGCAGGGATACTTGCTCTTGCCATGCGTTGGCCCCGACATACTTGCACTCGTAATTAGGTAGCAAAATAAACGCTCTGGAGGTTAATCCGAAGTCTTTCTTTATGCGGTAGGAGCAAACATGACTCTTCCTGCACTCCTCTTCGGACACCCAGGAAGGACACCTCCTCGATGCGACACTGAACAAATTCGTTCATTAATAGTAAAAAAGAGGGGAGGGGGGTCTATGGTCGTTTGTCGTCTAGGTTTTTCCTATATCGATAGCCTTGAACGATCTCGTTGAAGATTGGAAGTGTCGCCGCCTGTTTTCTGTTCACCTGTGTGCGTAGAGGTACTCCGTTCTCATAGAGGGTGTGCGCAGTCGTCATTTCCAGGCTTTGTAGAAGCTTGGTAACGAGGTCTGCGTTGGGAACACTCGTGATGACGACCTCATATGGCTTGACGCTACCGTCCGAGTCGGCGAGACCTTGGATGAATCGGAGTCGGAATTCTCGTGGTGCGTTGAAGATCCATTCCATGTTGACTTGGTGAGTGCTGGTCCGTTGGTCATCTGAGAGCCCCAATGCCACTTGCATCATCCACGCTAGCAAGGGAGACCTCTCGGATGTCCATCGGTACGCGTCGGTTGGGTTTCTTGATCTTCGCGTATCGCCTGATGGAGCCTTGTCCTTGATGCGTTCCATCTCAAGTCCGATGCTGTTGATGCACATGCAGGTGAACTCTCCGAGAAGTTCGTTGGTTCCTTGTTTTTGAGTGAAGACCAGATCCAAGTTTGTCGACGTAGCGCGCTTCTGTTGTCCGCCTTCCTTTCCGGCGTCTCCTAGCACCATGGCGAGTGCGTATGCGAAAAGTTCCGCGCGCATTCTCTCGATTGACTCCTTTGAGAGCCCGAATTTCTCGGATCGCTCGAAGGTTCTTTCAAGAGGTGTGATTTGTTTCAGAATCGTCGAGATTTCTCCCGCGTCCTGGATTCTTGTTGGGACCTGTATCCACCCACTCTGTGCGTTTCCGCCAGCAATCAGGTGGAGTGGAAGTAGCTTGTGGTTTGGGACCTTTTCGACATGGAGGACAGAGTCTGCCGCTTTAGCCAGGTAGGGTTGATCAGTGCCTAAGACCCATTTCCGAATGGTGTCTCTTACGACTTTGCACGAGGCCGCAGCGTCAACCACTCCAACCTCCAGAGGCAGGGCAACTAACTTGCAGTAGTTCGTGAGCTGCTCCAGGCCGTCAGGAGTTGCCGAGATTCCCCAGACGTGTTCGTCTATGAACCTGAGTACCTCTTCGGCACCATCGCCTAGCAGTTTCGCCAGATCAGCCGAGATCTTTGGTGGCTCGCGGAGCTTTCGATGCATTCCTTGGCGGACGTGCAATCCGTGCTTCTTGAGCCAGGTTGTGACTGTGGTCGGGTCTGCGCCTACTTCCTTTGCGATTGCCACCGCAGACATACGCTTCACAACGAACATCTCCGCCCACGGCTCGGTGTTCTCAATGCTCCAGTAGCCGCGGAAGGGGCGTAGCCTGCCCGGCATGAACGAAGAGGTTCAGCCTGCATTTAACCCCCCACGGGAGTTCGCGGCCGTCCCGAGCCGTCCGATTTGGTTAGCTCGCGCTAGCCGGTGGCTGGCTCAGAACTCCGCTCCTACTCCCACTCCTCTTCCTCAATGTTCAGCTCGCTCGGGTTGATGCCCAGTCTCACGAGCTCGCTCTCCGTCTCCACGAGTGTCTGATCCTTGTAAAGCGAGATGTCGTAGAGACACCCTTGACCGGTCCAGCCGTTGTCGAGGAGCTTCTTCACGAGTCTGGATGTCTCTCTCAGACGGACGCCCAGTTCCGTTGATAGCTTGTCAATCTCCTCGACCATCTCGTAGTCCGCGTCCGCGCCCTCGAGGTTCATCTCCCAGGCTGGCTTGCCGAAGAGGAAGATTATGATGTTGCACGTCTTTCCAACTCGTTCAGTCTCGCTCATGCCGGACGAGCACATCTCCATATTTAGACGCAAACGAGAGTTGGTCCCACTCCGTCGGAATGTAAGCTGGCGATGATGAAGCTCAATCTTTGCGGTTCGAGATCACGAACTCGTTTCCGTCCGGATCTGCGATCACCGCTCGGTAGAACTTGGCGCCAGCAGCCTCCACCAGGTTCGGCTCGACTGTCACGGTCCCTCCCCTGCGCTTGAACTCCTCGCAGGCCGCCGCCGGATCGGGGTGGGCGAATATTATGCCCGAGACCGTGCCCGGGTCCCTGCCTTCCTCACCCGGAGCCTGGATGTGCATCGAAAGTATCGTCGACGAGTCAGGCAGCGCGAACACCGCGCGGCTGGCCTTCTCGTTGAAGCTTAGCTCGCGCAGGCCCAGAACGTCACGATAGAATGCCCTCGCCTTCTGAATGTCTCGGATGTGGAGTGTTACTGCGTGCAAGCCTGTGATGATTTCGGTCAAGGACTTGTAGTTCTCCAGGGTGTTGTTAAAGGCACCGAATGCTCTCCCCGCCAAGACGTCGATACCCTCAGCGAGCGAGTCCGCCCACTGTTCGCCGAGGGAACACTTACAAATGAGGGATGCCATCGATTGAAAAATGGGAATCCGCTGCGAGCTCTGTCACCGTCCCGTCTCCACCGTGGAGCAGACGTGGGCGAACCGGCTCTCAGCGCTGGAAGGAAAGCCGCCCGGGAGGAAGGCGTTCGAATGCAAGATCTGCGAGGCGCTGATATTCGAGGACGAGATGGACGACGGGCGGTTCGCGCCCAAGCAGCCGCGAAGGTTCTGGTCTTGACTCATCGAATTCGGCCGAGCGCCCCGACTCAGTTGCGGCCCAACGGACCTGATCGCTGCGTTCCAGACTGAACAATCAGCGGCCCTGGTGGCCGCACCCCCAACGGCCCGTTGTCCGATTCACTCGACCCCGGGAAGAATCTCGGCGATCCTCTTGCAGACGAACTCCGCCTTGGGGGCGCGTGACATCCTCAGGACCAGAAGCATCTTGTGCTCCGAGACGTCATAGAGTATGATCTTCTCCTTCCCGAACACTCCGATCAGGAAGTCAACCTTCCCCAGCGTGGCAGAGGGCTGATTTGCCGCTCCCATGATTACTTTTGCGATGACCCCCATCTTCGGGAGCAGCCCATCGTCAAAGTAGTCTTGCTTGGACAGCCGTCTCGATCTGCCTATGGCGAGGGGTTGTCCTTCCTTGTCTACAACCAAGAGGCTCAGGATTGAAGAATCACAATCAATTATTGCCTGGGCGACCCTGCTCGCGAGCTCCTTCCGGTCCTCGATGGCCTCTCTCCCCCGGCTCCCCGATTTCACGGCCCTCCATCCTCCCAGCTGTATTTTAGCATTGGATGAGTAGAGGGAACAACCCTGATCCTTCGCCTGAAGCCGCGAAAGGAGCGGACCACCCGCGTCTTGCTCGACCCTCTATTCGGCTCTTGGCACAGGAGGAGGAACCTCTACCCTTTCGAAATGGATTAGTAACCGCGCAGGAATGCGCCAGGCATGAGAGGAAAGTGCCCGAAGTGCGGGGCCGTCTTCAACATCAAGATGGGTCTGAGCGTGTTGCACGTCGGGCCCTATCGGCTGACCAAGTGTCCGGCCTGCGGGAAGAGGAGCATGATGAACAACTTCGTGACCGACCCGATAACCTGGCCGCCGGAGGAGAAGGACGGCGGAGAGACAAAGGCGCCTCTGACTGACGAAGAGCTCAAGCAGAAACGGGCGGACGACTCGAGATACGAAGACACGAGCGACTCGGCTTAGAACTCATTCACGATATTGGCCGCAATGATTGAGGCTGAGGGCCTCACCAAGAAATTCGGGGGCGTTACCGCTGTCCAAGGGCTGACCCTGAACGTCGAGAAAGGCGAGGTCTTCGGCTTCCTCGGGCCGAACGGCGCCGGGAAGACGACCACTGTCAGGATGCTCTGCTGCCTCATATCGAAGACCAGCGGCGAAGCGACGATCGGAGGCCTCCGGATTGGACGAAGCGAAGACCAGCTGAAAATCCGACAGATGGTCGGCGTGCTCCCCGAGAACGTCGGTCTGTACGAGGACCTCACGGCATACAGGAACCTCGACTTCTACGGGCAGCTCTACAGGTGCACGAAGCAGCAGATCCGCGAGCGCGCCGAACGCCTCCTCAGGATGCTGGGGCTCTGGGAGAGAAGGGACGACCTGGTGGGGACCTTCTCGAAGGGGATGAAGCAGAAGGTGGCGATCGCCCGGTCGCTTATCCACGACCCGCCGGTGCTCTTCCTCGACGAGCCGACCGCGAACCTTGATCCGGAGTCCGCGAAGACGGTCAGGGACTTCATCTTCGAACTCAAGAAGGAGAAACGGACGATATTCCTGAACACCCACAACCTGGACGAGGCACAGAGGGTATGCGACCGCATCGGCATTCTGAAGACGTCGCTCATCGCTGTCGGCTCGCCGGAACAGCTCCGCGCCTCGCTCTGGGGCAGGAAGACCGTCCTCCACCTCAGCGCGGTCAACGAGGCGATACTCTCGGCGGTTAGGGGCGTCGGGGTGCGGAACATCGAGACGGTCAGCGAGACGAAGTTAGTGGTCGACGTGACCGACCCCGAGAAGGAGAACCCTTCGATCGTGCGCGCGGTGGTCGGGGCTGGGGGAGAGGTCCGTTTCGTCACAGAGCTGCGCCCGACGCTGGAGGACATCTATCTCCGCCTTCTGAAGAGCGGGGGCAAGCAGCCATGAGACTCTCCCAGGCGTGGATTGTGACCATGAAGGACTTCGGGATCTTCCGAAGGAAGAGGTACATCCTCTACTCCCTGATCGCCGGCCCTCTCGCCCTTTCGGTGCTGCTCCCCGCGAGCATACTTTTCTCGACGTCTCCGGGGGAGATTCCGGCCGCGACGCTCAGCAGCATCCTGGGAGGTGAGTTCACCATCTTCATCATGCTCGCCGGCCTTCTTCCCTCGGTCATCGGGGCGTACAGCTTCATCGGCGAGAAGGTCGAGAAGAGCCTGGAGCCGCTCCTCGCGACGCCGACCACCGACAGCGAGCTGCTCTTGGGGAAGAGCCTTGCAGCGTTCCTGCCCTCCATCGCAGCTACCTACGTCGGCGCCGTCCTCTTCATGGCCATCGTCGACGCCTCGACGTCGGGCCAGGTCGGTCACCTCATCTTCCCGAATCTGAACGCCTTGCTGATCCTCTTCCCCGCGGCTCCCCTGGCCTGCGTCATGAACGTCGAGTTCAGCATCATAATCTCCTCAAGGGTCAACGACATCCGGGCCGCGCAACAGCTGGGAACCATGGTCATCCTGCCCCTCGTGGCGATATTCATCCTCGCCCAGACCAACGCGTTCGCGATCGACCCCTTCCACCTCCTGATCATCTCCGGGATCCTCCTTCTCGCGGACGTCGCGCTCTTCTACGTGAGCCGGACCACGTTCGAGCGGGAAGAGATACTCACAAAGTGGAAGTGACCAGGTCCGCGGACATCGAAGGGGTCCCCCTTCGCCGGGATGGGGGCCGACTCAGGTCCACGAGTCGTCCATCCCCCCGCCGCAGATTGTCAAACTTGGGAATTGACTACCCGCATTATATAGCCGGAGGCGACCCTCGGCTTACATGGACCATCTAGTCGTGGCCGTTGACGGATCTCAGCACTCCGCTAGGGTCGTCGACTACACTGCGCAGCTCGCAAGATCGATCCCGGCCAGGATACTGCTCGTGAATGTCATCCCCGACCCTCGAGTCCCGAGCGGCTACGTGGAGTACACGAAGATGGATGGCGTTGACCCGATCGCCTACTTCGAACGGGTCACGCAGCACATAGCCGACACTCTCGGGAGCCGCCTGAAGACCGCAGGCTTGGATTATGAAGTGGCCACGACCATCGGGAACCCCGCCAATCTCATCCTCGACCTGGCGAAGCGTAGGAAGGCGAGCATGATAGTGATAGGTGTCTTCGGGCTCCATCATCTCGGCCGGATAAGGTCCCTCGGGAGCGTCTCGCGCCGGATAGTCGAGAGCTCCACCATCCCAGTGGTGCTCGTGCCATGACCAGGGTCTGGACGTCCATGGCGCGATCGGCGACCTGCGGGGTCATCGCCTCGCCCGTGAGAAGAGCTCTATCTGGCCGGGTCTTATCGAGTTTTGGGCTTCTTTCCTTTCTTCTTCCCGTTCTTGACCTGTTTCTTCGTCTTGGTCCGCTTTCCAACCGTCCGGCTCTCTCTTTCCTCGACTTGTTCCGATTCGCGCTCTTCAGACTCCGCTTCGGTCTCTTCCTCTAAATTGTCCTCCTCGTCTTCCTCCACCGGCACGATATCGGGTGCCGCCTCTTCCTGTCTCTCCTGTTCTATTGCTTCTTCTTCATCCCCCATGGACACTACCGACGGCCAAAAGGCTGATTCCCCTATTTACGCGGTGGGGACCCAGATCCTTCGACCCGATAGTCTTATTGGGGCCCGCTGGGACAATGTACCAAGATTCCGGGGCTATATATTTTGGGAATAGGCGACGTTTTCCACACAGACCTGACGCTGCTGCATGCACCATCGGTCTACGACTTTAGAAAGAAGACGATCATGCAGGGACCCGTAGCTGACGCCATACCCTCGACCGATGAGTTCGAGATGTATCCGGTCGGACTCACCAGCATAGCCTCGTACCTCGGGAAGAACCAGTACAACGTGGCGATAGTGAACCTCGCCTACAGGATGCTCCGTGACCCGCGCTACAACGTCGAGGAGAGGCTGCGCAAGATGAACTCGACCGTGTTCGGGATTGACCTGCACTGGCTCCCCCACGCCAACGGGGCGCTCGCCATCGCCGAGCTCACCAAGAGGCTTCACCCCCGGAGCCACATCCTGACGGGTGGGCTCTCTTCTAGCTACTACCACGAGGAGCTGATCAGGTACCCGTTCGTCGACTTCGTCATCCGAGGGGACTCCACCGAGGAGCCGTGCCGACAGCTGCTCCACGCGATCAGAAAGGGGGAGCCGCTGGAGTCGGTCGAGAACCTGACCTGGAAGCGTCCAAGCGGAGAGGTCGTCGTCAACCCCCTCACGTTCATCCCGAACAACCTAGACTACATCGACGTCCCGGACTACCTGTACGCGATTCGGCTGATGTTCAAGTACGGGAGCATGCAGGACCTCTCTCCATACCTGCGCTGGCTCCAGCATCCGACGACGATGCTGCTCAACGCCCGCGGTTGCACGCTGGACTGCTCCACCTGCGGAGGCTCGCGGTCGGCCTACGAACTGGTCTGCGAACGTTCGTGGCCCGCCTTCAGGTCCCCTGAGAAGCTGGTCGCTGACGTGAGGTCGATCACCTCGTTCTCCCGGAGCCCGATAATGCTGATCCACGACCCCCGCATGGGCGGTCTGGCACGCGCTCAGCGCTTCTTCGCTCTGCTCAAGAAGGAGAACATCCCCAACGAGTTCGTCTCAGAGCTCTTCTATCCCGCCGGGGACGACTACTTCCGGATGATCGCGGAGAGCGTCCGCCGGTGGAGCATCGAGGTGACCATCGAGACGCCGAGCGAGAAGCTGCGGAAGCTCGACTGTCTCAAATTTCCTGTCCCCAACAGCAAGGTAGAGGACACCATAGCGAGCGCCCTCGCCCACGGGTGCGCCAAGCTCGACCTATTCTTCATGGTGGGGATCCCGCACCAGACCTACGAGGACGCGATGGCCACGGTCACCTACTGCGAGAGCCTGATCGAGAAGTTCGGCGCCGACCGACGCCTCCAGTTCTTCATCTCGCCCATGGGGCCGTTCCTCGACCCGGGATGCGGCGCTTTCGAGGACCCGAAGTACGGCTACAGGCACTTCTACCGGACGCTGGAGGAGCACAGGCAGGCTCTGCTAGAGCCTACCTGGAAGTCAATCCTCTCCTACGAGACGGACGCGATGACCAGGGACGAGATCATAGCGGCCAGCTACGAAGCGGCCGGCGATCTCAACGAACTGAAGTTCAAGCACGGGCTCGTCGACGCGGCCACCTACAAGCAGGTCAAGGAGCACCAGGCTGCGGCCAGGACGGCGATGGAGGCCGTCGAGAAGGCGATGCTGCTCCCACCCGACGAACGCCACCGCGCGCTCTCCCAGATTCAAGACCTTGTGAGGAAGGCGAACGCAGACACTCTCTTCAAGAAGGAGGAACTGGACTGGGAGGCGGACAGCGGCCTTCGGGTCACCACGGCACTCATCCGGACGATGTTCGTGGGCCTCGCGGAGGAGATGGACCACGGCGTCCACCGCTTCTTCGGGAAGTACGACACTGCGGTCTTCACGGGAGAACGGATCCACCTCCAGGCGATGACGATGGATGCCTTCAGGGAGCTAAACGTCCCGCAGTGAAGAGAGGTTCAAATCTTACTCGCTGGAGCGTCGTCGGTCGGGTCGTAGATCCTTGTTCAAAGACAGAACGGAAGCCGGAAGACTCCTTGCCGAGTCCCTCAACTTCCTGAAGGACAGGAAGGACGTATTTGTTCTCGCTATCCCCCGCGGCGGCCTCGTAGTCGCGGCGGAGGTAGCCGACTTCCTAGGTTCGCCGCTGGATCTCGTCATAACGCGGAAGCTCGGGGCCCCCGGGAACCCTGAACTTGCCGTGGGAGCCGTGACCCAGGATGGCGAGTCTATCGTCGAACCCGAGCTGGTAAGGAGGCTGCGCGTCCCCAATTCCTACCTGGAACGGGAGGCTGCCGCGCAGAGTGTGGAGATAGGGCGGCGCATGAGGATCTACAGGGGAGACCGTCCCTACCCCTCGCTGGAGGGGAAGATTGTGGTGATAGTCGATGACGGGGTTGCGACGGGCTCGACCGTCAGGGCGGCCATCCTATCCGCTAAAGCGAGAAAGGCAGCCCAGGTGATCCTCGCGGTACCTGTGGGCCCCCGGGAGACCATCTCCGGACTCTCAGGGGTCGCCGATCGAGTCATCTGCCTCAGCATGCCAGAGCCCTTCTATGCCATCGGAGGATTCTACGATGACTTCGGTCAGGTAGAAGACGAAACTGTGATTCGCATCCTCGAGAACCATAGAGCGGATGGATGAATGAGTCAGATTCTGGAAACTCCTTCCTCCCGAGCGGACGCTAATAGGCGCCGATTGGCTGGTCCCCGCTCGTTCAGGGATCGCTTGGACCCTCAGGGTTCAAAGTCCGGGGGGCTGTACCTTGCCCTGACCATCTCCTTGAGCGAAGTCACGAGGCTGAAGCTCGCCGCTACAATGTCTGTCTGTGTGACCATCCCCACCAGCCTGCCATAGTCCACGACTGGCAGCTTCTTGACATGCGATTCTGCCATGAGCTTCGCGGCCTCCTCCACCCGCATCTCGCGCTTCGCAGTTATGAGAGGCTTGCCCATTATGGCTCCCAGCCGGACTTTCTCGACGTCGAGCCTCCTCGAGACGGCTCTCGAGATGTCCCCCTCCGTGACGATCCCGACCGGGACCCCGCGCCCTGTGATCACCAGGGAGCCTATCTTCGACTTCTCCATGAGAAGTGCCGCCTCTACAATGGTGGATGAGCGGTCGATGGTCTTTACCTTCGACGTCATGATGTCATTGACAAACAACAAGAAGACTTTTTCCCTCCAATCTTTCTTTGGATTCCCCTCAGCTACCAGATGAGGGTCCTGTGCTTCGCCGCCGCGGTGGGTGTCTTCTTCGGCACACGCACTTCAAGCACGCCGTTGTTGAGACTCGCGTTGGCCCTTTCTGCCATTACTACTTCGGGGAAGGTCACGCACCTTAATATCTTAGTGCCCACTCCCCCGCTAAGGACGAAGGTTCCTTTCTCCGCGGGCGAGGACGTCCTCGTCGCGGCTTCTATCCAGAGGTTCCTGTCGGTCAACGAGACCTCGAGCTCCTCTTTTGGTACTCCGGGTATCTCGACCAGTACGCGGTATTCCTCCCCTGAATCGAACAGGTCGGCGTACCTGCGCCACGAATCGGATGCGTCGTTCTTTCGGTCCCTCGAATCGTCAATCGCCGCGGGCCGGCTATCAGCGGAGGTTGGATCGTCAGTGGACCTTCGTTCAAGGCGCTTGATCCGACCATTCGGCGCTTTTCGCAAAGTGACACCGTCCGGTTCTTTTAGGACCCTGACTGGTACCCACTTCTCAGCCGCAGTCAATTTGCTCTGTGAGTACACCCCTTGGAGAACCTTTTAAGGAATGGAGGCGATTCTCATTCTTGGTAACGCCCCTTCTGGTTCACCGCGGCGTAACCTCTGACACGATCGCCTAGGAGGGCGCGGTGTCGAGAAGAGAAAGGAAAGACCTCCAAAGCTGGACCCCCAGGCCGCTCTTCGCGCCATCGGAGCCATGCACTGCACTAGTGACAGGGGACAGCCTGCCTCGACACGGGCCTCGCGCTCTCCGCCGTCTAGTCAGTTCTCAAGCTTGGCACTACGTAGTTGAACTTCAGCTCCGTTATACCAGCAATGCCTCGCAGATGTTGTTCTAGCACCAGCATCGTCTTGACATTGCACTTCGCGACGATTATGTTTAGACACTGTTCTTTGTCCAGATGCACGTGGACCGAAGCGATTATCGACTTGATGAAATCGTGCCCGACATCGTTCAGCTTTTCATCTATCCCTTTCTTGTCGTGATTGTAGAGAACAATGATGGTCCCCAAGGCCAGAGCATCACCCTTGGTAGCTAGTTGCGAGTCGGTTATCAGGTTCCGTATCGCCATCTGAATCGTCCTGGACCTCTCTTCATAGCCCATGACCTTTGTGACCTCGTCTAGCTCCTTCAGTAACTTGGGCGGCAGAGAGAAGCTGGTCCTGGTTGAGTATTCTTTGGTTATCATGACGCGGAGTGTTGCTGACTCCCGTATATTTCTTGTGCAGTAATACCTACACTTAAGGCAGTAACATCTGGAATCGATACTCTGGAAAGTAGACGTAAGCGGTCGGCTAGCCGTCGAGGTGCTTCTGCGCCCAACCCTACGGGATTATGCTGGGCCCAATCATCCCCGAGGGATTCTTGTCGTATTTCTTGTACCTCCACACGACGTACGCTGAACCCCACGTTACGACGAAGATTCCGACTATCACGAACCCCATCGACTCGAAGTCGAGATTCTCGAGCGTGTTCCAGAGACCTCCGCCCATGTTGTACTCCATCCCCAACACCTGGGCTGCCTCTATGCCGCCGACCGCGAACGCCACTAGCACAGACATGACGGTAACCGTCAGGTTGTAGTAGATCTTCTTGAGCGGGGTGAGGAAGGCCCATGCGTAGGCATTACGCATGATCACGCCGTCGGACGTGTCGGTAAGAACCATGCCGCACGTAAACAACAGCGGCAAGATCATGATCTGCCACAGCGGGACCGTCGAGGAGACACCGACACCCACGCTTATTGCGATCAGCGCAACCTCGGTCGCGGTGTCGAAGCCGAGGCCGAAAAGAACCCCTATCGGGTAGATCTGCCAGGCATCGTTCACGAACTTGAAGAGGGGTCTGTATATCCTGTTGAGGAACCCGCGATTGGCCATGCTCTCCTCGAGCTCTTCCTCGTTCAACTTCCCGACTCTCGCTTGCTTGAACAGACGGTAAACACCGAAGACGATGAGCAGATTCAGAAACCCTATGACCATAAGAAATGCGCCAGAGATCAGCGTGCCAACTATATTGCCCCAGCCCTGAAGCGCGGGTATACTTCCGATGAACGACCTGCTCACAAAGACTATGGACGCAATCAGGCCAAAGACTATCGTGGAATGCCCCAAGGAGAACCAAGTCCCTACCGTGAACCTGGGCTTGCCCTGCTGAATCAGCTTCCTGGTGGTGTTGTCGATGGCCGCTATGTGGTCGGCGTCGACGCCATGCCGCAGCCCGAGAACATACGCGACTAACCCCAGACCGCTCAGGACCGGTGATATGTGGCCTATGACCGACGCAGCCAGAAGAGAGAAGCCGGTGACTGTGCCGATGGCAGCGTAGACGATCCCAATTTTCACTTTTTCGGCCCTGGAGACGCCGAGATTCCAGGTTCCAATCACAAAGCTGGCTTCTATCATCTCCCGCGGGCGCCTTGACCGTACGTTTTATAAGTATTACGAGATTATATTCTAGTCTTACTACATAAGAAAAAGAAGGGCTTCAGTAATATTCCATCTTCGGTTCTCTCTTGCCTTAACCAAGGATCAGAGAGCGCTTCCCAATCTGAGAGAGTCCGAGGAAGGGGTAGCGAACCAGGTGGGATTCGAACACAATGGCAGGCGGTCACAGGGGATTCAGGCTGTGACTTCCTTCGGTTTCGTCGTAAACAGCTTCCTCTCCTCGTCGCTGAGGAAGTTGTAGAAAACGATGCGCCTTGCATACGCATGGGCCTTCCTAAATCCTGTCCGAAAGATATACTACAATCTGACCGTCACGCTGATTTCGGTTCTCGTAAAGTTCGCGATAGGCGGATTGGAGGTACTCCAGGTTCCCTCCAGGGCGCTCAACCTGAACGGAGGCCTCTGGGATTGGCTGAACGGGCTTAACTTCGAGACCACGGGGTTCGGGATAGTGGCGATTTTCGTGACCGCGTGGGTTGGCTCCGTGCTAGTGTGGAAACACAAGAACTACGACCAGGACCCGTTGCTGTTTGTGACGACGCAAGCATCATAGGTCATCGTCATCGAATTTGTCCCATCTGTTACGAACCACTCGACCCTATCCAAGACAACGGGTCTCGCGCGCTGCTCGTCCAGTTCTTGCGATTCTCCAACATACCTAGGGACCATCCACCCGTCCACCGCGAAAAGCTCCACCCTTGACCTGTCTACATGATGAGCCCCGACTCAAGGATTACGAGCGCGTATTCAAGGACGGTGCTGTTCTTAAACTCGAGAATCCCTGTAACGGTTAATAACCGCTGACGGGTCGAAAAAGGCTGCATGTGCGTCACCAGGGTCGGCAGGATTCTGTCGATACAGGGCACCATCGCTTCGGTGTTCTATCTCGATGACTTAGTGGTGTGCGAGGTAGACGTCTCGATGGTGCATGCAAGGAAGGGTTCCTACGTCGAAGTATTCGCAGAGCAGGCGATCGGGCGGATCACCAAGAGAGAGGCCGAGTTCAAGAGAGACCTCCGCCTTGAGATGAATCGGCTCAGGATGGCCGTTCCTTGAAGAGAAAGCCGGAGATTGAAGGGGAGCTTTTCCACGCGAAGCACGCGCTACAGCCCAACAGCCTCGGTTACTGCGGTCCTGACGAGAACGCGAGGATACTGGAACACCTTCACACTTCGTCCGTGAGCGAAGGTCTCACTTCTACGCTGATGAGGTTTGAGGCGGCCTATCCGTTCGTTCGGATGATAGCAAAATCCACGGGCAGACAGCCGTTCGACAAGGAGGTTACCGAGGCCTACTGGATTGGAAACTCGCTGCTCGACCGTGTGCAACCATCGGACTTCTTCGATTTTACCCACAAGGACCTTACTACGTCAAGAAGGAGGGCCGGTAGGGATGGCGGGCTCAGCAAGGTGGAGACGAAGCTCCTCTTCCGCGAGTTCGGGGCAATAGCCAAACCCCACCATACGTTCTACGTGCTGGGTATGTACGCGAGGTCCAACATCAAGACCGCGAATCAGGGCAAACTGCTTGAGCTGATGGATTCCTGCAGGGTGTCGTGGGGGCGGGTGCTCGAGGTCAGGGAGAAGACGCTCCTCGTGGAGAGGGTGCCGCTTGCCTTCCGGGACGAGAGCCTCCTTCTGGCCGCGCCAGCGAAGAGGGAGGTCCACTACGACAGAGAGATTGCGCCGTTCTCGACCGTCAGACGAGGGGATTGGGTAAGCCTGCACTGGAATTTCGCCAGCGAGAAGCTCACGCCGCGCCAGCTCAAGAATCTGAGGTCATACACCGCGCTGGACATCGATGCAACCAACCGGCTCGTGGCTTTACGCAAGCCCCGCTAGGCGAAGGGAGGAGGATGCTCGAACCACGGCGTCCAGAAATGAACGGAAAGTGCACAAGATTTCGGCGCTAAGGTCGCCTAGGGGGCTCCTCGGATCACTTGCACACCAGGGGCAGTCCGCGGCGCTGCTTCTGATAATGACGACGGGGTACGCCGTCTACGCTGTGGACAGGCTGGTCCTGTCAGCCGTTCTCGCGCCCATGTCAACCTCGCTGGCGCTGACAAACTCACAAATCGGACTTCTCGGCTCGGCCCAGTACATCGGAGTAACGTGCGTCGTTTTCGCTGCTGGATACCTCTCGGACCGATTTGGGAGGTGGCCCGTGCTAATCAGCGGCCTCGCCGTCTTCACTGCCTTCACGTGGCTGATAGGATTCTCATCGAGTTTCTCCGAGGCCTTCCTGTTCCGCCTCGTCAGCGGATTCGGTGAGGGCGCCTTCTGGCCCGTCGCGATGGCAAGCGTGGCCGGCTACTTCAAGGGAAGGAAAGGACTGGCGCTCGGCATCTTCTACGTCGGGTTCGACGCCGGGAGCGTGGCCGGGCTCTCGATAGGAGGGGTTGCGTACACGTTGACTTCAAGCTGGCGACCTGCGTTCTTCTTTGCCCCCTTGATCGGCCTGGTAGTCATAGCGGCCGCGTTGATTGCCAGGAGGAGGCTCGTAGGAGCCCGCCAGGGCTTTGCTGGGATCAGGCTCGGAAGGGATGCATTGCAACTCTTGAAGCGGAGAAACGTCGTGTTGATCATGGCGTTCGCCCTCCTGGCGACCTGGGCGAGCGTCTGGCAGGTCGTCTTCCTCCCATACTATTTCTTCAAGGTAATGCACTTCACAGTCCTCTCGGCCTCCCTGCTCTCCTCTCTCGTGCTGGTTGCTGGCGCATTCGGGAAGATAATTCTCGGGGGTCTATCCGACTCGGTGCGGAGGAACAGGCTGCTGATAGCGGTCACTCTCGCTACCTTCCTCTCCTACGTCATCTTCTTCTCGTCGTCCACATTCGCGCTTTACATGGCTGCCGCGCTCTCGATGGGCTTCTTCAGCGCCTCGATCTTCCCAGTGGTTCAGTCCTTGATGACCGACAGCGCCGATGGAACGACTGGAAGCGCGTTGGGACTCAGCACGTCCGCCCAGTCAGTTGCGACAATCTTCTCGACATTCATCGCCGCGTCTTTGTTCACGATCGGTGTGGGGAGGGCCGTCGCTCTCGATGCCATGATTCCGATTTCGCTGGCGTTCCTCGTGGCCCTCTTTCTCCGCGAGCCAAGACGAACAGATGCTCCCTGACGCGTGCCTAGGACCCGTTACCAAGCGCACGAACGACGGCGTCCACGGCCTGGTTGATCGCGGCTGAAACCGGTTCCGTCAGCCCTTCACCAGGGCTGCAGTTCAAGGGTTCCACCCCAATGATGGTCACCGGGCAGGGCAGCGTTGCAGACAGGCTTGCAAGGTCGAACATATCGTAGAGCTGAAGGGAGTGTAGGCTGGGCAGGTCGAGTAACGGACCATCTCTGGGTGCTATTGCGTATGTCGAGACCGTCCCCGGGCTCCCTCCGGACCTCAGCGCGTCGACGACGATTATCTTCGACGCACCTCTGAACTGCCACAGGAGCGACAATTCCAAGGTCTGGTACTCAAAGACAAGGACCCCCCCTCCGAGGTCCCGATGTCTCAGCTCCTTCGCAACCTGTAATCCGATTCCATCGTCCATCATGTAGGGATTGCCGAGGCCTATGACTACGAGCTTTCCCTCGAGCGAGACGTCCCAGATGTCCGGCCCAAGTTCGGCGGGTTTGTCGGCCATCGCGAGTTCTTGCCTCGACGTACGATTTTATCTTTTCTGCGGCGACGACTCTTGTCCTTTCAAAGCCTCAAATACAGAGCGGCCGCGAATTAGTGGTTGGGGATGCACGAGCTTAGCATCGCGCAGAGCATCGTAGACTTCGCGTCTTCGGAGACTGAGAGACAGAACGCGAAGAAAGTGACGGAGCTGAACGTAGACGTCGGTGAGCTGATGCAGATCGATGCAGAGGTCCTCCTGAATGCGCTCAAGATGCTCACGACCGACATGAGAATGAAGGATTGCAAGGTACGCCTCCGAGTGGTGAGCGCCTCTTTCTCCTGCCGAAGGTGCTCTTCGAGATGGGGCATGGCGGAGGCGAAGAGGCAGTTGGGTACCTTACCGCCGGACCTCAAGGTCGAAGAGCCAGAGAGCGATGAGCTCCCCCTTCATTTCTTCCCGTACCTCTACCCCGCGTTCATCCACTGCCCCCGGTGCGGGAGTTCCGACGTCGCGGTGACGGAGGGAGAGGACGTGCAAATCAGGAGACTGGTCTTGGAATGAGGGGGGCCCAAGCGAAGAGGTTCCAGTTCCAGACTCAGGAGGCGCGGAAACGAGTCGGCCGGATTGGTAAGGTCATCCTCGTGGGGAGCGGGAAGGGAGGGGTAGGAAAGAGCTTCGTAGCTTGCGCCATCGCGCTCTCACTCTCCGAGCATCGGTGCCGCACAGGCATCCTCGACATAGATATCCACGGGGCGAGCGTTCCGGACTACCTCGGGGTGAGGCCTCCGCTCAAGAGTACCCGGAATGGTCTGGAGCCCAAGCAGAGCCACGGTGTAAAGGTGATGTCGGTGGCGTTGCTCACGGGCGATAACCCAATCCCAATGCGAGGGGTCGACAAGCAAGATCTGATAACTCAGTTCCTGGCACTCACAGACTGGGGGCGGCTAGATTATTTGGTCGTCGACCTTCCTCCCGGCACGGGAGACGAGCTCCTATCTGCGTTCGACCTGTTTGCCGGCAAATCAAGCCTCGTCCTGGTCACGACTCCGTCCCGGAACGCGGTCGCAGTCGTCTCCCGCCTAAGACGGCTTGCGGAGACCGAGAGGGTACCTGTCGAAGGCGTTGTGCTCAATATGGCTTACATCGACGAGGGAAGAACACGCAAGACCTCCCCCTTCGGAAGTACAAGCAAGATAACTTTGGAAGCTGCGCTCGACTCTACCATAATATCCGAGATACCCCTCGAACCCAAGGTGAACTCTGAAAGTCTGTATAAGGTTCTTCATGGACGAAACAACACCTCGGTCGCATTCAGAAGATTGGTCCAACGGTGGACTGACAAGGAGACTAGATCTTGAAAGGATCGTTCAAGGAATCCTTTCCTTGTCCATTCCACTCACCGCCGGAATCTCAGCCATGCATAGAGTGTAACTGGAGAACGAGCCGCGCCCCGGCCCATCTGAGGGGTTCCTCGCCGATGGCATCACGGCCATCTGTCTTCTGGTCCTGGAGGACGGATGTTCGGGAGCACCCTAGCCTGTATCGCGATTGGGCTATGACATATGTTGTCGGTGTGCATATAAGTTAGGCATTTTAAATTCCTGTAGGTTTCAATTGCCCAGAACCTCCGAATCTGCGAAATCAAAGATGCAGTTTGCTCGACGCGACTTTCTGAAGCTGTGCATGTACATGGGTGCTGGCGCGGTAGCGACCTACTATGCAGCCGAGATAAAGCAAGTCTTCGCTCAGGTCGCACAGCAGAACGGTGGGAGCGTCCACCTGATTTGGCTTCCCATGGGAGGAGACTCAGGCTGCACGGTATCGATGCTCCAGGCTTCCAATCCAAACCTGATTGAAGCGGCACAGAACCTCGGCCTCTCCGCAGATTTCTGGGACACCTTCATGACTCCTGACTACCAGCTGGGTAGCTCAGGCTGGATAACCGCAGGCATGACGACGGAAGACCAATCCCAGGCGCCACTCATGAACGCCGCGTTTGGGGACGCCACGGTCGACGTTCTCGTAATCGAGGGCACCCCTCAGCTCGGGACTCCTAACGGTGGGTCACAGGGTGATTTCTGCACGATCGGGCAGTACAACGGCCAAGATGTGAACGCCTACACGCTTCTGCAGAAGCTGGCCGCGAAGGCATCGTGGGTCATCGCTGTGGGGCAGTGCTCTTCCTTCGGCGGAATCCCAGCAGGGAAGGGGAACCTGACCGGAGCCGTCCCAGTGACCGAGGCTCTGAAGACGGCCGGCGTGACCACAAAGAACCCCGTGGTGAATCTGGCGGGCTGTCCCGCCCACCCAGACTGGACGCTCATAACCCTCGCCTCCGTCCTCCAGGGGTTCACGCCAGACCTGGACGACCTCGGCCGTCCTACGGCGTTCTTCAGCCGCTACATTCACGACAGCTGCCCGAGGAGAGGGTACTATGACGCTGGGCAGTTCGCGTCGAATTTCGACGACCCTGAGTGCCTCTGGGATCTGGGTTGCAAGGGTCCGATTACGGTATCTGCCTGCGCCGAGACCAAGTGGAACGGCGGACTGAGCTTCTGCACCCAAGCCGGCCCGATGTGTTGGGGCTGCATGCACCCGAGCTTCCCCGACCCTCCCACGAGTTCGTTCTTCGAAGCGTTGCCACACTTCCCAGGCATCGATATCCCGACGCTGGAACTGGCGGGCGCGGCCGCAGTGGTCGTGGGGGCCGGCCTGGCCGTTGGTCTGACCCTGAAGTCGAAGAAGGGAGACAAACCTGAGAAGAAGGAGGAGAAGACGGCGACCGGCGCACCCGCTCAGGGGTGACTGGAGTTGAACTCTCCGTTCTCAGGCAGGAACATAGATAGCATCCTACTCTTCTCGGTAATCTCCGGAATCGCCTTCTCCTGGCTGGTCTTCGACGTCGTGAGACCGATGCTGACCACTCCTTGGACCTTAGGTCTCCCCTACCTTGTGAATCTGTTCTTCCAGCTTCTCATAACCGGCCTCATCCTGTTTGCGATTTTCCACAACGGGTTGGACCTCGTCTACAAAGCGGCCAACGGCGTGGTGAAGCGCGTCGAAGGACCGAAGGTCAAGAGGTTCGACTTGAACCAGAGGATACAGCACATTTGGCTGTTTACGTCTACCGCAATCCTGGCGGTGACGGGTTTTGCACAGCTATACTACGAGGCGTGGGGACGGGTTCTCATCAACGCGATGGGCGGTCTGGCGATCAACATGGACGTTCACCTTCTGGCGGCAACCTTTCTCGGCGTGCTCGTAGTCTATCACTTCGCGTTCTACAGTGCACAGTATCTCGCAAAGCGCGCTCGTGGCGAACCGGCACCGTTGCCCATAATGATTGGTAAGAGTGACATCACCCAGGCTCTACAGAACGTGAAGCACATGCTAGGGCGGGCCAAGGAAGCACCAAAGTACGGCAAGTACGATTATGGTCAGAAATTCGACTACTGGGGCATATACTGGGGCATGATAATTTTGGCCGCCCCCGGGGTCATCTTGTGGGCGTATGGGTCCACCGTCCTCGACGGTCTCCCCTTCATCTTCCATACCGACGAGGCGTTGCTCGCCGTGCTCTTTCTCCTGGTATTCCACTTCTACCAGACACACTGGAATCCAAGAGAGTTTCCGATGAACACAATATTTTTGACAGGAACGCTTTCGGAGGAGGAGATGCGGGACCAACACCCGCTCGAACTCGAAAGGCTCGAGGCGGTGGGTGAGGCCTAATGGCCACGATTATCATCGATCCAGTAACCAGGATCGAAGGGCACCTGAAGCTCGAGCTTCAAGTTGAGAACGGTGCTGTAGCGAGCGCGAGAAACACGGCGGCTCTGTACCGCGGGTTCGAGAACATAGTTCTCAACAGAGACCCGAGAGATTGCGCACCAATACTCTCGGCCATCTGCGGGGTCTGCCACAGCGACCACCACATCGCGTCCGTGAGGGCGGTCGAGAACGCCGCAGGCATGACACAGTACACCAACAGCTATGCGAACGAGACGACATCCCTGCCGGTGAACGCAGTCCTGGCCCGGAACGTGATCTTGGGTGCGGACTGGACCTACTCCCACGCGGCCCATATCCTGGCCCTTGCGGGCCCCGACTACCACCTCTACGGGCTGCTCGATGCGCTCTCGCAGTCGATCGTCGTGAACAGTTATGCGGACCTGCTGAGAGTGGTGATAATCCCTGCCCAGGCGCTTATGCACCAGATAATCACGCTCTGGGGGGGTAAGGCGCCACACCAAAGAGGCTCGATCCCCGGAGGGAATCCAGTGAAGCCAACCGCCGACGTGATTGAGAATACCCTATCTAGAATCGCTACGTTCAGGACGACGCTCGACATCGCCGCCCCTGTAGTCTGGAACTACCTCACGGCCAACGCCTCGCTGCTTGCCGGCCTCGGCCCGGGAACGGGGAGCTTTATCTCGATGGGCGGCTTCCAGGACCCCACCTCCTCCAGCGGCACGAGCAACATGCCATTGACGATCCCCAGAGGTGTGATACTGAACCCGAGCACCACGCCCGTTCCTTTCGACCCTACCCAGATCATAGAAGACACAACCTTCTCTTGGTACAACCAGCCCACGCCGGAGAATGTCATAGGAGAGCAGACCCCGGTCCCTGACAAGACGAACAGCGCTGCGTACACCTGGGCGAAAGCTCCAAAGTACAATGGCCAGTTCTGCGAGTCCGGGCCGCTCGCGCGAGAGTATGTCTCCGGTGTGTATCCCGCACTCGGAAAGGTGATTCACGGAATCATCCCAGCTGTTCTTGGACTCCCGCTGAACCCGATGGGCTCGGTCTTCGACAGGATGGTCGCGAGGGCCGTTGAGCTCGTGGCCCTCGTCGGTTCCAACAACACCACCAAGAACCTCCAGGTCCTCGGATATGACCTCAACCTTTCGCTGGTAGATGTTCTGAACGCGCTCGGGCTCCCACAATCAGGGTTGATGGCCTCCTGGTTAGGTGCCATGGACGTCGGCGCGTCGTCATACAATCCCTCCTATCAGAACCCGGGCAACGCCACGGGGCTCGGCTTGTGGGAGGCACCACGAGGTTCGCTCTTGCACTGGATAAGCATAAAGAACCAGAAGGTCGCCAACTACCAGGTGGTCGCGCCGACGACCTGGAACGTCTGCCCGAACGGCCCGATGGAGGGTTCACTTGTGGGAACGCCCGTGGGAAGCGCTGGGACCGACGAGGATCTCCGCCAGGTCGCCTACGTGATAAGATCCTTCGACCTGTGCCTCGCGTGCACAGTCCACGCTGTCGACGCTCGCGGGAATGACAGGTACCTGAAGATGCGGTAGCCGTCGCACCCGGGGGGTGGCGACGAAACTGATTGCCACCCTTGACGACCGACTGGCCGAGATCATTGTCCATGGAATCGTCGAGCTCGCCTGTTGATCCAGCACGGCTGTCGTTGGAGGGCGCGCGTGTAGAGCAGAATAGAACATCACGGAGGCCCTGGAGGTCGTTTCCCGGATTCCCAGCTCGTACCCTTCGCAGGGCGGGTCAGGCCTAGGGCGCTTTCCCGTGATTCTCAAGCCTGAGAATCGGTGTCAGTGTTTATGTAGTCAACTATAGGACGAACCCCAAGAGAGTTTACTTTGGCTATCCGCAAATGGAATCTCATCGCCCCGGTCGTAATCGTGTTCCTTGTTCTGCTTTGTGCAGCGCCCGTCCAGCAGGCGAGGGCCCAGACGGCCACGGTCATCACCGCGACCTCGGCACAGATTCCGGTGAACATCGGCGCAGCGTACTCACCGAGTGAATGGACAGATACCCAGATGATCACGATACCCAACGTAGCGATGACTGTGGGGTTCAAGTACAACTCGACGGGCCTTCTCTTCGTTATGCAGTGGGCCAACGGAGGTCTCATGTGCTCGAGTCAATCCTGTTTCGGGGGCATAGAACTGGGGTTCCTGAATAACACTGCAGAGATGGGTTCGGCACTCACTCCGACCATCATGGTCCTCGCGAGTCCCTCTTTCAAGGGGAGCTATGATGAGTTCATCTCCGCGGGTGCCACAACGCCTTCGACCGTAGAGTCCGACGGCTACAAGACCCAATCCACTTGTTCCTTGGCGCTCTCCGGAACAACGTACACGGCCCAGTGTTATAGGCCGTTCAAGCTGAACGGCGCTTCCCCGCACGACCCGTTTCCTAGCCTCGTTGCAGGCTCGTCAATTGAGCTCGGCTTTGCTGTTGGGAACTTCGCGATTCCCGGCCAGCACGCCGCCACTACCATGGCCTCGTACGTACTGGTCCTAGGACCTGCGGCGAGTACCACGTCGACAACCACCAGCTCCTCGTCAGGCACGGGGAGCTCAGCATCGACGACGGGGACCCAATCATCCAGTTCCACGACCTCCACAACCTCCACGACATCTCAGACTTCCACCACTTCTAGTGGTGGACAGACGACGCCCTCAGGCCCGAGCGTCTCCAACTACTGGGAGGAACTGGCCATAGTGGTGATCGGATTTAGCGTCTTCCTCCTGATTGTGATGATGAGGTACAAAAGGAGCTGATGGGAATGGAAGTCTTCGGCGTTCCAATCAACATCTGGCACGCACTTGTGGTCGAGGAGCACAGCGGCATCATAGTCTTCATCATGATTGCGCTGGCAGTGAGAGTCCTAACTGACATCGCGTCTAGGGGGAAGGTTGCCTCGCCCCGCGTGCTGTTCATACGAAGCTCGTCCGATACGATCGCGTTCCTGGGCTCGGCCGCGGCCGTATTCTTCCTGCTCCTCTCGGGCATCACAGGCTACCTGATCTATCCCTACTCGACTCTGGTCTCCCAGGACCTGCTGATCAACAAGTCCCTCTTCGCCCTTGGATCGCTCTTCTTCTGGTCCGCCTTCTTCTTCCTCAGATACTGGTTCGGGTCCGGAGTGTGGAAGCGAGCAGGGCTCTACCTGGTCTACTTGCTCACCGCCGTCTTGGGATTCGTCTTCACTTCGTTTACGGCGTCGATGGGAGCTGAGATCACGCTCGGGGAGTCTGGATTCCAGCCGCTCTACTCCATGTTCAATTTCAGCTGGAGTACGTTCACCGTCCAAGCGGTCACCATCGAAATCACGCTGGCCCTGGTCGTCGTGGGCATCGTCGTCGCCTTGGTAGCGTACCTCAGGGGTCCGAAAGGAAAGGCCGCTCCGAGCTAGAGCCGCGGCGATTTCGCAACCTCTTCCGTTTAGGGCGCGAGTCTGTCTCGGGTGTCTCCGGAGCTCGGCGCAGGGCCCTCCAAGATCGATGCGAGAACCTCGGCCTGCTCGGAGGCTCGGAACACTTTCGCACAGCGACCTTCGGCGGCTGGTGTCTAGCCAACTGCCCTGGAAGGGCGCCTTGGCGTTCGGGCCCTGGGCTTCTTGACCGCTGTAACTGATTCTAGCCGCGGCTTTCATCGAGTGAGGAGAGTTCGCTCGTCGAAGCTAGCCTTCTCCAGGTCTTCCGTGAAGATTCCTCCTACCAGAATTGCCCCTCGTGTCCCAGCGAACCCGCAGGACCGCTGGTTGTGAGCTCGTCCAAAAAAATGGGAACGTACGAAATAATTGCCGCTCGAGCCGATAGTCTGGGTTGTCATCGGCTGCCCAGCCAGTCGGTCCATGGTGCGGAGGCGACCAAGTCTTGGGTGCCGGCCCATCGGAGAATCTTTGCCGTTGGCGAAGAGAGAACCATCTCCGCGGAGCGTCCGTCGATGGCCCCGCGATCAGGTTCAATGCAGAAAGAAGAACGAAACTATTGCGAATGCCTGCTGAGCACCAGACGACGATGAAGCGGTCTTCCGGAGTCGAACCAACAATTCCCCATAAGCAAGTCGGCTCACCTTCGATGGCTGCTCGAGGGTCTCTCGCCGCTTAGAGGTTCGAGGAGGTCTAGGGTGATCCTGCGAAGCGCGGACCCAGATTGGCAAGAGAAATGACCGGCGATACAGATTGGAGCGCATGGCTCCGACCGTCCTTCAAAGGGCCTGACGAGCAGAGGAGCTGGCCCAATTTTCTCCAAGAGGGATTGGAAACAAATCCGCTTGATTGCCTCCTGATTCTCCCGCAAACTCTCTGGCCTGGGGGGGCTAAGCGAGCTGAGACGATGCTGTTTCACTTGGTCGCCCGAGGCCGGGCGTGCCAAATTCTATTCTCATCTTTGAGAATTGTCCACTGCCTTTAATTACTGCAGGAAGCACGGTTGGCTAGAGCAAAATTGCTTAACAAGTCCAAGCTCAGCGTTCCTAGGGTTTCTGCTATTATGGTGCTACTGGCACTCGTGTCGGCCATGTCTGTGGGTGCGGCTATGGGCGCGCCTACGACGGTGACCGCCTACAAGTCCTCGATTGCTGTCAACGTTAAGGGAACTTATTCAGCTTCCCAATGGACGGACACGGCGATGCTGACGGATCCGACCTCGGGAATCACATTCGCGGTCAAGCAGAACGGCACGGGATGGCTCTTCCTGATGATCTGGAAGCAATCTGCCTTCTACTGCAATGACACGAACTGCTTCGGCGGAATAGAGCTTGGTTACCCCAACAACACCCAGGTGATGGGAGGGCCTTCCACGCCCACGATAATGATACTCTCCAGCCCCTCGTTCAAGGGCGGCGTTGACGAGTTCGTCAGCGCAGGCGAGCAGACACCTTCAACGGTAGAGTCACTGGGCTACAAGACCCAATCCGTGTGCGGTCTGACCGTTGCGAGCGGCGTGTACACGGCTGAGTGCTATCGACCCTTCACGCTGTCTGGCGCCTCTCCCTACGACTTTCCGAAGTTGGGGGTTGGCTCCACGATTGAGCTCGGGTTCGCGGTAGGCGAATTCAACAACCCAGGAGACCACGGCGCGACCGACATGAGCTCCTACGTGCTCACCTTCAGCGCCAGCACCTACAGCGGATCAACGACCTCCAGCTCGACCTCATCCAGCAGCACGACATCTTCGACCACCACCAGCTCGACGACAAGCTCGACCACCACCAGCTCAACCACAAAGTCCAGCTCCAGCTCAACCTCCAGTTCGACCTCAAGCACCACCAGTTCCTCCTCAACCGCCTCCAGTTCGACCTCAAGCACCACCAGTTCCTCCTCAACCGGAAGCACGACGACTAGCTCCACCTCCACGTCGACGTTCACCTCGCCTGTCACCGCAGTCTCCGTATCCACGAACTCTGGCAGCTATGTGGGAACTCCGAACGGTGTCATCTCTGGTGTGCTGACCGGAGCCTCCTATGGATACATGGTCACCCTGACCGTAACGAGCCCCGCAGGCACCGTTGTATTCGCTGACAGCGTTACAGTGGGAGCGAACGGGGCGTACAACGACACGTTCCACCCCGGAGTAAGCAACCTCTGGGTGAGCGGCACATACTCCGTGAAGGCCTCGTATGGGTCCTTCCATGCGAATTCGACCTTCTCCTACACTCCCGCGTCAGCCGTCACCACGACGGTGACTAGCACGACAATATCGCCAACCACGATAACGTCCGTCGCGACATCGACATTGGTCTCCACCACAACGGCTACAGTGACCTCGACAGGCACTAACACTTCGTCCTCCAGTGTCCCGAGCTGGGCCTACGCGGCCATGGTTGTCCTCCTGATCCTCGGGCTCGTCATCGGCTACGTGGTGGCGGGCTCCAGGTCGCGCACGTCAGCAGCCTAGACCAGTGGGTCTCGGTTGCGTACCAATCGCGTCAGCCGCTAGGCGATTCCTCGCGGCTGGCACGAACAAGTACTCTAAGTACGCAGATTAGAGGAAAGCCAAGTCTCCCAATCTCTCAGAGCCGGAAGTCCCGGCGTCGTCATGATTCTTGATCCGAATGCATTTCGGCCGGTTCCGAGCTTCCACGGCCAAAATGAGGAGGGTTTCCTCCGCCAATCGACGGGTTCTCAAAGTTGAGAAACGTCTAGGTTCTTTATTAAGACTCCAATCGGCTTTCAGCTCATGACTACTGATAAAGGACGGCTCAAGGACATGAAACTCTCAAGACGTAAGTTCTTGGGAAGTACCGCTATTGGAGCGGCAGCGGTTGGAGGGACCGTGATCGCGGCCTCGGCGTTGTCACCCAAATTCGCGGCGGCTGCGGTGGGTGGGGGCTCCGCTGGCGGCGTCTCAGCTGCTAACGCTGGACTGGGATTGGCGAACAAGTCTGCCCCGATTGCGCTTCCGGCATCGTGGGCGTATTCCGCTGACGTGGTCGTGGTGGGTTACGGAGGAGCAGGCGCGGTCTCCGCTATCACTGCCTATGACGCTGGCGCGAACGTCCTGATAATCGAGAAGACCCCAACCCTAGCGTCGCTGGGAGTCGCCAATACTGGCACGGTGTGTACCGAGATCCAGGGCGGCGGTGGCAACACGCACATCTCCGGTGGAATATGCTTCATGCCACTCGACCCGGTGGGAGGCGCGCTCTGGCACAACTCTATGTCCTATGGCGCGACCCCGATGGCCGTGTCCGAGGCATGGGCAGAGATGGGGGTCCAGAACCGGGCATGGCTGGACAGCATGAGCATCCCCTACACCTATTCGACGACCACCACTGAGTACGGCAACATCGTTCCAGGCGCGAGCACCGGCTTTGCCTCGTGCACGCCGACGGGCGGGGGAGCGGGTTTCTTCTACTACCTAGACCAATTGGTCCAGAAGAGGAAGATCCCTGTGCTCTTCAACACCCGTGGACAAGAGCTGATCCAGGACCCGAACACCGGTGAGGTCATAGGCGTCCAGGCCCTGCAGAACCAGAGCGAAGTGGTGAACATCCAGGCGAACAAGGCAGTCATCCTCACGACGGGAGGCTTCGAGTTCGACGCCAGGATGAAGTTGAACTACCTCAAGTGTTCTCCCTACCACCTCGGGGGCTGGCAGTACAACACCGGCGACGGGATCAAGATGGCCCTGAAGGCCGGGGCAGGTCTGTGGCACATGAACACGACGTCGGGCCGGTACTCTCCTTGGACTCCAAACTACAACACGGCTTGGGCGCAGCACCACGCGAACAACGCCTGGATTTGGGTCGACAGGTACGGCAACCGCTTCGCCAATGAGAGCGGCCTCCCGAGCCACAGCACATGGCAGGTCGCGGTCGACTGGAACTTCACCTATGGACAGTACTCTCGGGTCCCTGCTCTGCTGATCTTCGACAGCTCGAGCATAACCCAGCCCGTGGCCGGAGGTGAGGAGCCTCGCTTGCACCTCGAATCCGCCCGCCCCGAACAGACAACGACCACCACCACCTCGTCGACGTCGACGAGCTCCCAGCTAGTCTACGGCACTGGCATCAACCAGCTACCGGTCCAGCTCGGAGGTACAGGGGCTCTGGCCTCTGCAGGCTTCACCGGCTCGGCAGTGGGGACTCCCTGGAGCAACAACAACGCGGCAGAGATAGCGGCTGGATGGGTCATACAGGGCGCAGACCTGCCCACCTTGTCCACGAACATCGCCAACGCGACGATCTACGGCTCCAACCAAGGCATGGCAATCCCGGCAGGCTGGAACAGCGTTGAGAGCATGGACAACGTGACCATACCCGAAGCACCCGGAGGCGGATTCGGAGGCACGAACTGTCGCAACTTCAGCGTAGCCAATCTGACGGCAGCCATTACCCAGTGGAACAAGGACGTCGCCGCCGGCAAGGGTGACACGGTCTTCGGAAGGACCGCGGTGACCATGGCCGCGTTGAGCACGCCGCCATACTATGCAATTGCCCTCTGGCCATCTGGACCAAACACCAACGGCGGCCCGATCCGAGACCAGTACTCGCGCACCTGCGACCCCGACTACAACCCCATTCCTAGACTGTACAGCGGCGGAGAGAACGGCTCTGTCTGGGGATTCCTGTACATGACCGGCGGCAACAACGGGGAGAGTATCTCCTTCGGTCGCATAGCGGGCAACAACGCAGCCAACGAAGCCCCCTATCAGTGGCCCACTTCCTAGGCACGGCGCTTCGGAAGCTCCCCAAATGGGGAGCTTCCTCTCTTTCTCTTTTTTTTCGTCAAATCATCTGGCGGTTATGATTCGTCCGTGGGAGGTGGCGTTTCGGTCGTTCTTCTGAAGCTACATACCTGACTCCAGACCGAGCCGCGTGATTATCGATTCTTCTGATTGACCCAAACGAGTAGCAAGTGGAGAGCGACTGCACCGGTCAATGCTGAGCGGCCTACCCGAGATGCCTCCCCCGCCGATTGCATCGCGGTGAGATGCAAGGCGAGCTCTCCGGCATGGGAGCGCGCCAGACGGGAAGGAGTCTTGGACCGGCTGCCACACCCCGGGTTCGATCCCCTCGCTTCGCGACTCGACTCGTCTTCCTTCTCGTCCTGACACATCCCCCCCCAGAGGGTGGGTTCTTATCGCCAGCATGTCGAGGGGATCTGCGGTGCCGGGGTGACACAGGAAGGAACTGGTTCCACAGCAGACCGTCCTTCACCCTGCTGCACCCGTCGCGGGACCCCAGATTTAAATAATCAAAAAAAGTCGATGTTTACAGAAGATCCTTGGGCTCAGAGATTTCCAGCGCATGGACCGCCATGGTGACGGCGACGAGCGCGATCAATGGCCCGAGTTCCGTTTCCTGCAAAATTAAGGGCAGTCTCGTGTTTACAGTCTTCCTTTCGCAGGCCGTGATTCCCCAGACTAAGGGAACAGCAGACATCCCGGCCAACTCTGTCGCCGGAAGGATGGTCGGGACCTTCGACGTCGAGCTCTCTACCCCGACCATGCGGATGACCGGAAACGGTGGCGCCGGATGGATTCTGGGCGGGATCTACGATCCCGCGACCGAGACGATAAGCATCGCGATCCGCAGTTCGGGGGCTGAGGCAAAGGGCCTGCATACACCTCTGGGAGATGCGGAGGACGACGGCGCGCCCATAGCCCAGCCCTTCTCGACGGCTTTCAACTGGGGTTGGCAGCCTCCCGTATCGTCATGGGGCGCGGTGATGCCGTGGATCGACGACGCCTCCACCATCCTCGATTTGATCAAGGCCCCCACCGTCCCGGTAATCCCCTCCGAGCGCGAGGTCGACCTGGCCGTAATCCTCAGCCTCCCCCAGACCGGCCTGAAGGAGTTCCAGCACCTGTCGATAGACCTAAAGAATCCCGAACCTCAGAGCATCACCCAGACGTTCGAGGACGAGGCCGGTCTGGGGACCCGGACCACGACCTGGACTCTGGCGCTGATTCCATCATTCAACATCGAGCGGGACGACCGCGGATCGGACGGCCGTCACTCGTTCGTCTCCACCGATTCAATCGGCCTTCGCCTGGCAATCCCGGGAGTGACGGTGCCCGAGTCGGACTGGGCGATGCTGGCAACTTGGCGAGTGAAGGGGATGGGGCCGTTCAGCGGGAGCGGGGTCCCAGACCAGATGCCTGATAGCATGACCTTCGCCTTCAATCCCAGCCCCGGGGCGCGCCCGACCGCCGGGTCGACCGTCCGCAACAGGCCGCTCCAGTATACCGTCTCTGCGGCGTTCGAGGGCATCGAACATTTCTTCATCCTGGTCCAGGACGACGTCGACCTCCTGAGGCAGGAGTACATCGACCACGGCGAGACCGTCATCCCGTCGCGGGGCGACTGCGTCGCCCACCCGGTCGACGGGTCCTTCAACGCCGGAAACTACGACCTC
Organism: Candidatus Gagatemarchaeum stordalenia; assembly: GCA_003164815.1. GTDB lineage: Archaea > Thermoproteota > Nitrososphaeria > Nitrososphaerales > Gagatemarchaeaceae > Gagatemarchaeum > Gagatemarchaeum stordalenia. The sequence continues at coordinate 67,948 of PLUF01000043.1, read as the reverse complement.
ATCATCGACGGCGGGATGCGGGCCGCCTTCGACAAAGTCGGCCTCGAGTTCGGGAAAGAGTCCCGCGGGACGCTCCGCGTCGTCTCCGGCTTCCGGTCTCCCCAGAGGAACAAGGCGAGCGGCGACTCCCATCCGGGCAATCCGCATGTCTACGGACGGGCCCTCGACCTCGCCCCCGACCCCACTAGTGCCGACGCGCTGAATGCTCTCTACCAGGCCTGCGTCAGGGCCGGATACCACACCGTCTGCGAGGCGACTCCGGGCAACGCTGTCCCGCCAGGCAGCGCGGACGCGAAGCACGTGCACGTCTACTGGTGAGACCGGTCCAGAGGGGCAGGCTAAGGGTACGGTCTGATCGCCTATCCTGAGCATTCAGTTGCCATGGCTGTTCGCTTTCAGAATCGCTGGCTCATAGGGCACGACAGACCAAAGGAGACTGCTCAAGAGAAGGGCATTCAGGAGACTCACCCAGCGTCCCTGGGAATGTGCACCGTCTTCTCACGTAGGGGTACGTAGGCATGGGGCGACTGTGGGTTCTCAAAGTTGAGAATCGTGTACGTTCTTTATTAACGCTCCAGTCGGACTTTCGATTATGACTAGTGATAAGGGACAGCTCAGCAAGTTGAAGCTATCCAGAAGGAACTTCTTGGGAAGCGCGGTGATCGGCGCCGCGGCTGTCGGAGGGACAGCTATCGCTGCGTCCTCTCTGAACCCTAAGTTTGCGTCGGCCACGGCAGGCGCGGGCCCGAAAGGAGAAGTCTCGGCCAATCGTAGAGCATCCTCGGCGTACAGCAAGGGTGCCCCGATACCGGTTCCGACGACGTGGTCCCAGTCTGCAGATGTAGTCGTGGTAGGTTACGGAGGAGCAGGCGCAGTCTCCGCTATCACTGCTTTCGACGCTGGAGCCAATGTAGTAATACTCGAGAAGACGCCGAGCCTCGCAAGCTTTGGCATCACCAACGGGACCCAACCCTCGGACCAGATCTCCGGAGGCGGAGGAAACACCCACATCTCTGGAGGCCTGTGCGTATGGCCGACCGACCCTGTCGGCGGAGCGCTGCACCTGTACAGCCTCTCGTTCGGCGCGACGCCCATGGACGTCTGTCAGGCGTGGGGCACCATGGCGAACCAGAACAAGGCGTGGCTGGACAGCATGGGCATACCCTGCACTCTCGCCAGCCTTAGCGGAGAGTTCCCGAACGTCCCAGGTTTCTCCTCTATCAGCAACTACAACGTGAACGGACAGGGCCAGCAGCTCTTCAAGTTCCTCGACAGCTTTGTCCAGAAGAGGAACATACCTGTGCTCTTCAACACTCGTGCCACGGGCCTAATCCAGAACCCGACGACCGGCGAGATCCTAGGCGTACAGGCCGCGCAGAACGGGAGCCAGACACTGAACATCCAGGCCAAACGTGGTGTCATCATGTGCACAGGCGGGTTCGAGTACGATGACGTCATGAAGGTGAGATTCCTGAAGGCCTACCCCGATCACTTCTACGGGTGGCAGTACAACACGGGTGACGGGATCAAGATGGGCCAGAAGGTCGGAGCGGCACTGTGGCACATGAACGCGGTCTCCGGACGCCCCGAGCCCTGGGTCCCTCGACTCAACCAAGGATGGGCCTACAACAACCCGACCAATAACTACATCTGGGTGAACAGGTACGGCCAGCGCTTCCTCAACGAGAGCGGCTACCCATCCCACAGCGGATGGTGCGCCATGAACGGCTTCAACCTGACCGTCGGCGAGTACACCAACCTTCCATCGTTCGTGATCTTCGACAACACATTCTGCCAGAAGGGCCCTGCCGCATCCGGAGGTCCGACATCCGTCCCGGTCCAGCTTGGAGGCGTCCTCGGGGCTGGCTCGTCAGCCGGAACTCCCTGGAGCGCGAACAACGCTACTGAGATAGCAGCTGGATGGATCATGTCCGGAGCAGACATCCCAACGCTGGCCGCGAACATCGCAAAGTGGAACGTTATCGGTTCGAACCAGGGGATGGCCGTCCCACCGAGCTGGAACGCCGCCGAGAGCATGGACACAGTCACCATACCCGACGGGACCAGCGCGCCCAACTTCTCCGCAGCCAACCTGGCTGCCGCCGTGAACCAGTACAACACGGACTGCGCGGCCGGCAAGGGCGACACGGTCTTCCAAAGGACCTCCCTGACGATGGCCCCACTCCAGACACCCCCATACTACGCGCTCCCACTCTGGGTAGGAGGACCGAACACCCAGGGCGGACTTCAGCGCAATGCACTTTCGCAAATCACCGACCCCTACAACAACCCGATACCCAGACTCTATGGCAACGGCGAGAACGGATCCGTCTACGGTTTCCTCTACCCAACGGGCGGAGGCGACATCTGTGAGTTGATCGCCTTCGGGCGCATCTCCGGTACCAACGCAGCAGCCGAAGCCCCCTGGACATCCTAGATTCAGTGGGTGGGAAGCTCCTAAGGATGGAGCTTCCTCTCCCTTTTCTTCTCTACGCCTCCTAGCAACCGGAATCGTTCTGCCTTCTCAGTAAGAATCCAACCTTCGCGCCCCCTTATCCTCCTCGTCGTTTGACTGGCAACCGTCGCGGATTAGCACTCTCCTACCCGATGGACCGGTAGCACTTCCAGACGCTTCCGCGCCGCGCTGAGCCTACTTTCTTAAATATCAAAAAATCACCCCCCCTTCTGAACAGAGACCCACCATCTTGGAAATCCTAAGCCCCTGGGCTGCCAAAGCGATTGCAACGAGTTCTGTTAGCGGCGCGAATTCTGTCTCCTTCAACTTCGAGGGGAGCCTGACGTTCACCCTCTTCCTCAGACAAGCTACTGGCAGTGACGCTGGAGCATCCACTGTCCCGGCGAATTCTGTCGCCGGAAGGATGGTCGGGACCTTCGACGTCGAGGTCTCTACCCCGACCATGCGCATGACCGGGGAAGGGACCGCCGGGTGGACCCTGGGGGGAACCTACGATCCCGCGACGGAGACCATGAGCATCGCGATTCGCAGCTCAGGGGTGGAGGCGAAGGGCCTGCAGACCCCCTTGGGAGATGCGACGCCGGGTAAGCCCGCGGCCGCGCCCTTCTCGGCGACCTTCAACTGGGGTTGGCCTGCTCCGAGTCCTGACGACCCCTCGACCGTGCTCAATGTGATGGCGCCTCCGGCGGCGGCGGTCATCCCCTCCGAACGCGAGGTCGACCTCGCAGTTGTCCACAGCCTCCCCCAGACCGGCCTGAAGGAGTTCCAGCATCTGATGTTGGACCTCAAGGAGACCGAACCGCAGACGATAACCCAGACGTTCCAGGACGAGGCTGGACTTGGGACTCGTACCACGACGTGGACGTTCGCGCTAATCCCGCAATTCAACATCGAACGGGAAGACCGCGGGGCGGACGGTCGCCACTCGTTCGTCTCCACCGACTCCATCAGCCTCCGTCTGGCGATCCCTGGCGTGACGATACCAGAGTCCGGCTGGGCGAGCTTGACCTCTTGGCGAGTGAAGGGGATGGGTCCGTTCAGCGGGAGCGGGGTCCCGGACCAGATCCCCGGCAGCATGACCTTCGCTTTCAGGCCCAACCCCGGGGCGCGCCCAACCGACGGATCGATCGTCCGCAACAGGCCGCTCCAGTATGACGTCTCAGCGGCGTTCGAGGGCATCGAACAACACTTCATCCTCTTCCAAGACGACATCGACCTCCTGAGGCAGGAATACATCGACCACGGCGAGGGCGTCGTCCCATCAAGGGGTGACTGCGTCGCCCATCCCTTTGACAAGTCTTTCAATGTTGGAAATTACGGATTGGTCGTCGACGGCGGGATGCAGGGCGCCTTCGACAGGATTGACCTAGAGTTCAGGAAGGGGCCACCCGGCACCCTCCGCGTAGTCTCAGGCTTCCGGTCTCCCCAGAGGAACAAGGCGAGCGGCGACTCCCATCCTGGCAACCCCCACGTCCGCGGACGAGCCCTCGACCTCACCTCCGACCCGTTCGGTGCCGACGCGCTGGAGGCCCTCTATCAGGCATGCGTTAGGGCCGGCTTCCACGCCGTCTGCGAGGCCTCCCCCGGCAAGGCCGTCCCGCTAGGGAGCCCGGACGCCAAGCACGTGCACGTGGACTGGTGAGGCGGGCCCGGATGGCCAGGCTTGTGGCCCGCCTTTCCTGCCCAGCGAAGTCCATGGTAAGAAAGCTGGAGCATGGGGTGAAGATCACGTCGCTGTTGTCAGCCATCCACAACCGCCAGCTGGGAGGAGCCTCAGCTATGCCCGTAGACCTCTCCACGTAACACAGCCATCGCTACGCACCGCTCATCGTCAAATCAGTTTCCGCGTTGACCGATTCAAGAGAGAACCAGAAGCACATCGACTGGACGGGTAACTCCTTCGCCGCGATGGGCAAGCTCTCAACGGGAGCCTATGTGAACTTCATGGGAGAAGAGGGCGAGAACAGAGTAAGGGCGGCATACTGGACAGAGAAATTCAGCAGTTTGATGGCGGTGAAGGACAAGTGCGACCCGTCCAACCTTTTCCGCTTCAATCAGAACATCAAGCCATCACTTGAGGTCTCAGTTGCCCGCTAGCGCCAAGTAGGAGTTTCGCTACCTCGGACGGCCTGCCGTTCTCAAAGTTGGGAAACGTGCTCCTTCTTTAAAAGGCCTGCAGGGGGCGGTCCATGTATGACTAGTGATGGAAGAAAGTTCAAAGACATCAAGCTCTCACGGAGGAGCTTCTTGGGAACCGCCGCCATCGGAGCAGCGGCAATCGGAGGAACGGCGGTCGTAGCCTCGACTTTTAGTCCTAGACTGGCGTCTGCCGTGAAGGGTGCGGGAACGAAAGAAGTCCCGGCGGTCGGCAAGATGTCTGCGTCGGTAAGCAAGGCAGCTCCTCTACCAGTCCCGGCAAACTGGTCTCAGACAGCTGACGTGGTCGTGGTAGGGTACGGAGGAGCAGGTGCGGTCACCGCAATCACAGCGCACGACCTGGGAGCAAACGTCCTCATACTCGAGAAGACGCCCAGCTATGCCGCGCTTGGGTTCACCAAGTCTACCATCTCAGGAGGCGGCGGCAATACCTCGATGAACGCCGGCAACGCGACCTACGTGACGGACCCGATCGGCGGAGCGAACTACATCTATGCACAGTCGTGGGGCAACACCCCGATGGAGGTCTGCGAGGCTCTGGCGTGGATGGAGACGGAGAACCCCGCCTGGCTCACTCAGATGGGAATAAAGTACACGAAGAGCGCGACCACTGCTGAGTTCCCTCCACTTCCTGGAGGCGCTACAGCTTTCGGAGGCATGTCGCTAGCGAGCGGCAACGCCTTCTTCCAGCAGCTCGACGCGCTGATCCAGAGCAGGAACATCCCAATACTCTTCAACACACCCGCCACCGACCTTATCCAGAACCCGACCACCGGAGAGATTCTCGGGGTCCAGGCCCTCGCCAACGCAAGCGAGATTCTGAACATCAAAGCGAACAGGGGCGTCGTCCTCACAACGGGTAGCATCGAGTTCAATGAGACTCTGAAGTCCGACAGCATGAGGGTCTACCCCGCACACTTCTACGGATGGCCGTACTGCACGGGGGACAGCGTCACGATGGCCTCAAAGGTCGGAGCAGCCATGTGGCACATGGGTGGGATGTCGGCCCGCATGGTCCCATGGTTCCCTGAGTATCCCATCGCGTTCAGCACCACCGCTCCCTCTCAGCACGGATGGATCTACGTAGACAAGTACGGCAACCGCTACGCCGACGAGACCGAGATCTCGACATACTCGCACAACTGGTGGATAAAGCTCTCGGACTTCGACCTTACCGTGCCAGAGTACACACGGATCCCGAGCTTCATCGTGTTCGACCAGACCTGCTTCAACGCTGCGGCCATTACGAGCGGCTCCAACGGAGAGCTACCGCCACAGATTGACTCCCGTCCGGTGTGGACCAACGCATTGGCACTGTCCAACGGTTGGATCCAGCAGGGTCAAACCATCCCTCAGCTAGTGGCGGCGATGAACGCCACAGCGTACGTCGGCACGGTCCCCGGCTCGACCAACACCAGTCCAGCGGCCAACGTCACCATCAACATGAACCCCAACACCCTCCAGACGACCCTCAACAACTACAATGGGTTCTGCACCGCGGGCGTGGATACCCAGTTCGGCAGGCCAAAGTCCGCGCTGATCCCAATCGTGACGCCACCGTTCTACGCGATGCCACTCTGGCCGGGGGGCCCGAGCGCGTTCGGTGGACCGGTCCGCAACCAGATGGGCCAGGTGTGCGACGCAGACGGCAACGCAATCCCGAGGCTGTATTCCGCAGGTGAGAACGGGTCGGTCGACGGCATGCTCTCGCTAGGCGCGAACAACGCCCAGGTGATCGCCTTCGGGCGCATCTCCGGGACAAACGCCTCATCTGAGAGCAACTGGTCGTAGACTCCGCCTGACTTGGAAGCCCCAAAGTGGAGGCTTCCTCCCTTCTGTTTTTCTATACCAGACCTTTTGTACACGTGGTGCGAAAACATATTCTACGGGTTCATCTCCGGGGCGGCCAAGTCCCTCTTGATCGCATGCGAGTAGTTGAAAGGACTCCTATGCGCGCAAAGTTCGAATTCGCGAAGCCCAAACCGGAAGGATTCGAAAATACTGAGGGTTGCTGAAATGCCTCCCTCGTTCTCTCGAATAGGCTGGACCTGCGTCTTGGGGGCTAAGAGCCGGAGTAGCACCTAAATATCGTGTCGAGTGATGTGTATGAGATTCAAGTGACCGAACGAGAGCACGGCCCAGGTTTGATCTCAGAATCGGCAATCCACGACCTTAGGAGAGATATCAGAGGCAGCGTGATGGGCCCAGGGGACGAGACGTATGACCAAGTGAGGAGGGTCTGGAACGGCATGATAGACAGACGACCCGCCGTGATCGTGAGGGCGCTGGGCGCGCGCGACGTCATGACGGCGGTCAACTTTGCCCGTGGGCACGGCTTGGCGGTCTCGGTGCGGGGAGGTGGCCACGGCATAGCGGGGAATGCTGTGTGCGACGATGGCCTGATGCTGGACCTGTCTCTGATGAGGGGGATAAGGGTCTACCCGAACAGAAACCGGGTCAGGGCGGAGCCCGGCGTGACCTGGGGAGAGTTCGACCGAGAGACGCAGACCTTTGGTCTCGCGACCACTGGTGGGTTGGTCTCTACTACGGGTATATCCGGGTTCACGCTCGGCGGAGGAATCGGGTGGCTCGTGCGGAAGCATGGTCTCGCGCTGGACAGCCTGATGTCCGCGGATGTCGTCACTGCCGACGGCGAGCTCCTCATGGCCAGCAGCAGCGAGAACCCTGACCTCTTCTGGGGGGTGCGCGGAGGCGGCGGCAACTTTGGCGTCGTGACCTCTCTAGAGTACCAACTACACGCGGTCGGGCCGATAGTGCTCGGCGGAATGATAGTCCATCGCGCCGAAGACGCTCCTGCGCTCCTGAGGTTCCACCGGGAGTTCGTCAAAGACGCCCCGAACGAGCTCACCACCCTAGCCGTCTGTCTGACTGCACCGCCTTCGCCTTCGCTGCCCAGCGAGATCCATGGCAAGAAGGTCGTGGCGATCGCGCTCTGCTACGCTGGAGCCGTCGAGGAGGGAGAGGCGCTGCTGGGTCCGCTCAGGAAGTTCGGCAAGCCGGTGGCCGATCTCGTTCGTCCCATGACCTATCAGGCTCTTCAATCGATGTTTGATGAATCGGCTCCGGCGGGCATCATGAACTACTGGAAGTCATCCTACGTCGATGGGCTCTCGGATTCGTTGCTTGACACAATCCTTGAGCACGCCACGCAGATCACTTCGCCCCTCTCGGCCATTCACATCCACCAGCTGGGGGGCGCCTCGAAGATGCCCGTGGACCTTTCAACTTCGTACGGCCATCGTGACGCGCCATTCGTCGTCAACATCGTTTCCACGTGGACCGACTCAAGAGAGAACCAGAAGCACGTAGAGTGGACAAGAGGCGTTTCTTCTGCGTTGGATAAGTTCGCTATAGGAGGGTACGTGAACTTCATGGGGGAAGAAGGTGAGGAGGGAGTGAAGGCTGCATACGGGGAGGAAAAGTTCAAGAGGCTGACTGCCCTGAAGAACAAGTACGACCCGGCCAACATGTTCCGATTCAATCAGAACATCAAGCCGTCGGTCTAGCTTCGAAGATAGAGGTTGCCCCTCGACGCGTCCCTCGAAGTCTCCGACGCCGTCGGCATAAGTCGCACTGTCGCTGGGTGAGGAATCACTTCCCTTCTGTCTCGGAGACCCGTTCATTCGACGTGAGACGCGATTATCTCTCTTATCGCAGCCAGGATCTTCGCGCTGCTCTCGGAGTCTCCGTAGTATCGGACGCGCAGTTTTTGCGAAGTGTAGTCGAGATAGACACTCCTCACGCCTTTGACCTGCAGGATCCTTCTCCTGGTCACCTCGAAGTCATCGGTGGTACTCAGGGTAACTATTAGCGTGGCCTGGGAGGCTTCCGTCAAGCTCCTTCATTCACATAGGGTTCCTAACGTATTTCACGAGGATGTACTAACTGCAGTTGATTGCATCGCTCGGGCACACAATCTTCGCAACTACACCGACCTGGCTGCCAACTAGAACCTTATCGTGACCGCATCCGGATACTTGACTATCTTGAACTCCTTCCCGAGAGGCCTGAACATCGATTCTACATAATTTGCAAGGAATACGCTGCCGCGCAACCCCAGATCGTGCGTGAGAGTGAGGTTGCTTATGCTGTTCCCGCTGCCTATCGACTCCGTGAAGTCGAAGAGGTTGGCGTGTGTTCCCATCGTCCTCAGATACTCTACGGCATTCTCGAACGTGAAGTCCCCCTTCTGGGCCAGGATGAAGCTCACCGGAACGCTGGTGCCCGCCATCTGGCCAGCTTCGGCTATCTCGCTCTCGCTCGCCGCGTTGAGTATGCGCTTGAAGGTCGATGCGGAGAGCTTGATCATGTGAAATTTTGATAGGAATCTGTCGTACTCCGCGTATGTCACGAAGAGCTGGTTCGCGAGGGTGTTTATGCTCACATTGTGCCTTTTTGAGTCTTCTTGGAGGGCTTTGAAGGCAGTCTCGCTAATCCGGAAAGAAATCGTCACCGTTTTCTCCTTCAAGCCAGAAGACCTCAACTCAGGCTCAGGTGAAGCGGATATATCCCTTTAATCCGACGAGCCTTTGCCGCGACAATTCGCGAATATTGCATAGCACCCTCCCGCGAATTGCATTTCGCCGCATTTGCACGGTAGTGGTTGCAACCGAGACGGCCCCATCATATAACAATCCTGCTCTCTCCCTGCCGACGGAAGATGGCGACGACAATACGGCTCGAGCACAAGGAAGACGACAAGAACGGCGAAACGATCGTACTGAACGGAGCGCTGGCGAGGTGCGTCCTGAATGCTCTGGCCGATGAGTTCTCAAGGCGGATCGTGTCTTCCACGGTGAGCGAGGGCAAGACGGTTCAGGAGATTAGCCTCGAACAGGCCGTCCCGCTCAGCACCTGTTATCGGAGGACCAGCGGCCTGGCGAGAAATGGGCTTCTCATGGTTGAGAGGATAGTGGTCACGGGTGAGGGGAAGAGGTACGCCGTCTACAGGAGCTCGTTCAAGGGCGTCGAGATGGCTTCGAACCTCGAGCTGCTCTCGGCGTCGGCAGAACTCAACCCTGATGTCGCGGAGAAGTTCCACCGTAAGTGGCTCAACAGCGGCTGCCCGGTCAAGGAGCGTGAGCCCTCCTCCTGGTCGCCCTGAGGCGACCGACGACTGGGGACAAGCGCGCCCTTTCATCCGGTTCCAACATCATTGCCTCTCTGGTTTTGACGCTGTGGTGGTGCCCACAACGTTGATAGCATCCCTGGGAACTCGGAGCCAGAGGTAGCGGTTCTTTGCTTACGCCAAGCTGCTGTCGAGTTGAGGTGGTCTCAGGTTGGGCTTTGTAGCCGCGCCAGACACATGTGCGGAGTGCCACACCGTCGAGATTCTGAATCTTCACTGCAGGACCTGCAGGATCCACTTCTGTGACGTGTGCGCGAAAGAGCTAGGTTCGAGGTGCCCAGTCTGCAAGAGCAGGCTCGAACCCCGCGGCTTCGAGCTTTTCTGACGTTCACCCCGGTCTCGCGGGAGTCCGCGCTCGGCCGCTGCCTCTCTCCCCGCGCGTCCTGAACGGGCTAGCTTTTCTATGACGCTATTCCAGTATCGAGGCGATAGAATGCCAGTGAAGAGTAAGGCAACCAAGGCGGTAAAGACGACCGAGGCAGACCTCGCCAAAGCGGGCAAGAAGGCGGAGAAGGAGATCAAGAAGGGAGGCAGCGCCCTCAAGGCCGACGTCAAGAAGCTGAGGAAGAAAGTCTAGCGCAACACCTGAAAAGAAGAACTCCCCTGACGAAGTCCAGCTGGGGAGGGCGGGGGCGAGCGGGAGCGCGCCGGGAAGATGGTTCGCTCTCGATCTCTTGAGCCTCGGCGGACAAGGCTCCTGTTCTGTTCTAGGCCGGGCTCACGGTGGATAGCTCATTGGAACGGGTGCTGGAAGTGGCGATAAAGAACTTGTAAGAGGTGAGCGGCGTCCAAGCGTACGGTATCGTGATGGTGTCCGTGTGCCCGGGCGGGAACCCCTCGGTGCCGACGGTGCCCGAGGCCCCCGGGCCTGCTGACTTGTCCGTGCCGTTTGCGAAGATGTAACCATAGAGGCCGAAGACTAGGGTTCCCTTCTGTAACTCCGTCGAAGCCTGTGGGCTGCTCGCGTTGAGCAGGCCGTACACCAGCCAGAGCGTCCCGTTGTTGATCGCGACCGATTCCAGCCCGTCGCCGAGGGTCCCCTGGTTGGCCACCGTCACGACGACGGATGTGGCGTTCGGGAAGTTGACGCCAGTGATTGTCATGTCGGGGACCCCACCAGGGCTGGTGAAATGGGAGTAGACCTCAAACCCCGCGCCCAGGTAGACGAGCGAGACAAGAAGACCGATCGTGAAGATGCTAGCGGCAACCCGCGGGTTACGCCCCTTTACCGCGCGGTAGCCAACGATCCCTCCAAAGACAGCGAGCAGGGTTAGTAGGTAGTACTTGGTGCTGATGGCGCCACCCTCCACCGTGGGCCGGGCGGGAGGGTTGGGCGGCTGTTCTTGGACCGGCGCGGAGGCGACTCCCTCTGAGGGATGGACGGGTGGTGGACTAGCCTTGGAGATTTCAAATCCACACTTGGGACAATAGCGGGGATCTGGATCCACTATCTCCTGTCCACATCTCGGACATCCCATCGCCCCATGCTCGACTGGCTCGGTAATAAGGCCGCGTCCCTCCTCGGCCGGCGGATCTCATTCCGGGTTCGTGATTAGCGAGAACATGCGACGGACACATTGCCGTCGTCCCGTAGTTACTTATCCCATCGACGACCATCTGCTGTCGGTGGAAAGGCAGATGGTCCCCCCATGAAACTCGGGCTCGTGGAGAACTGCTGGTGGAGCTCCCCGGTCGGTCCCGTCGACGGCATGAGGCTGGCGAAGGACATCGGATTCGACTCCTATGACGTATTCCTGCTTGACACCCCCGGCTCGACCAGGGAGGCCGAGCGCAAGGCCCTTCAGGAGTGCGGGCTCCCGTGCTCTTCTTTCATAGTTGCCGCGAACGGCCTAACGGACTTCGTCCCTGAGCTGAGAAAGTTCAGCATCGGCTATGTCAAGGAACAGGTCGACCTCGGCCTCTCTCTACTCACCGACGATGGTGCTGGTCCTCGGAAACTACTCGTACGAGCAGCGCGAGTTCAAGCCGGCGGTCCAGTGGGGCTGGGCGCTCGAGGGCGTCCGGGAGATTGCCGACTACCGCATATCTCACGGGGTCGAGATTGCGCTGGAGTACGTCCCCTGCCGTTTCTATCTGCTGAACTCGGTCGCTGAGATGGCCAGATTCATCGACGACGCCAACCACCACTCGGTCAAGGCGAATGCCGACATCTCGCACCTCTACCTGATGGGCGACCCCCCAAGCTCGCTGGAACTGCTCCGCGGGAAGGTGATCAACGTCCACTTCTCCGACTGCGATGGGAAGTTGCACGGGGACCTCCCTCTTGGTAGAGGCGTCGTTCCGCTGAAGGAATACCTGGTCGCGCTCAAGGACATCGGCGCAATCTGTCCCGTCAGCATCGAGCTCCAGTGGCCCGACGACCCGCGAAAGATTCGCGAGTGGGTGACCGAGGCATACACTAAGACCTCAGAGATGATGCACGAGGTCGGGATTAGAGGCTAGATTAGGCCTCTCGCATCCGACACCGATTATCCCCTGGCTCGGTTGTTAGCTCTTTGCGCGAAGCCCGCCTCGAGCCTGCCTTCCCTCGCGCGTGTTCTTGTCTATCACTCGTCGAGGTGCTTCCATCCGAACCCTATCAAAACTACCTTGATCACCGCGGAGACTATGTACAGGTACGTGAAGAAGCCTGCGAGAACGAGGATCACCAGATAGGACCCGACAGCCACCCCTCCGAGTAAGCTGACCGCGATGGCTATCACTCCGGCCACTCGGGATCGCTTTATGATTCCAACCGCCGCGAACATGTCAAGAAGCCCAATGCCGAAGATGAACAGCCCCACCTCCATTGCCTGTGAAGGCGGGAACGCGAGCACGTTTGCGAAATAGGTGAAGAACGGCTGGAGTGTGTCCGTCAATGAATAGGAGGTCTGCGCCTCCGGACCGACCAGGCCGATGACCACAAGCAGGAATCCCACGGCCGCCCCCGCCGTGCCGTCCAGGAACGCCAGTATCGCCCCTGCAGAGATAGCGTTCTTCCTGCGCTGCGCCTTGACGGTGTCGACCTGCTTCTTGCGCAGCATGTCGGCGTCGTCTCTGCAGAACCTCCTGCCCTTGGATATCACCTGACAAGAACTGCAGACTCCTCTCTTACAGATCGTACAGACACCTGTGGCCCTGTGAGCCGGATGGGTGTAGCACCGAAGCTGAGCCGCGGGTTCTCCCTTGGGAGACGGGCCTTGTTGGTCCTTAGTCTGGGTCATTAATGTCCTTCGACTTCAGCTCGTTCAGGAGGGTCTGGAACGAGTCGAGGCAATCTCTATACACTCCGACTTCTTCTTCGCGGGCGGTCATGCAGGGCTGCTCGTGATTGTAGCACTGTCCGTCGCGCGCCTTCCGCCTCAGGAACTCGGCGCTGCGCGCCATCAAGAGTAGCGCCGTCGCCCATTCGTCGTACTCAATCCCGCCCGCCCTGAATATGATGTTGCACGACTGTATCGAGACCGGCTGCATTCTCTTCCTCGCCATCCCCTGCCCGGCCGCGACCGTCGATCCGCCGAACTGGCCGAGGTTCACGCTCTCCCCGGACGAGGAGAGCTTGAGGGTGGAATCGACCTCTTTCGCGAAGTCTGAGACGTCGGCCGGAACGATTTTCATGACTCTATTCTCCATGGCTGGATTTCAATAGGAATCCGCGTCTATTATCCTTATGGAAGACTCTCCGGGATGATTCGGGGTCAAAGGGGTTCGGAGACGGCGTTTCCGGCGCTTCTGCCCACTTAAATGGGCCGCAAGTCCAAATCATCCATCATGCTCTCAGAATCAAGCACCCATGCTTCGCTCATACCCGTCCGCAACATGGACCGCGCGGTGAAGTTCTACACGGAAACCCTCGGAGGCAAGCTGCGCTTTCGAGGGGAGGGCCAGATGAAGGACTTCTGGGCTTCGGTCAAGGTTAGCAGGTCGGAGTTCTGGCTGATCTCTCCCTCCGAGAAGGAGAACTTGACCCTCGCGTACTCGGTCTTCCTGGTCAAGGACATCAAGGCAATCGTCAAGGACCTCAAGTCCAGGGGAGTGAAGTTCAATCGTCCCGAGATGTAGACATCTTGCTGGTCCCTGATTCAGCGAACTAGACCAGCGGATCGGCAGGCCCAGCGCTTGCCGGCGTCGGCGCCGGCGAACGGGCGGCCCCCCGGTACCGAGAGCCGCGGCCGCTTTCGCAAGACGCTCCTGATGGTGGGGATGGGGCCGTCGGCGCCGACCTCTGGAGGCTAGGCTATCAACCACAGAGGGGCGGAACGACCTAACACATTCATAAGCTCCAATCTGGGGGGCCCGGGCAATCAGCATGAAGATCTCAGAGTTGATGGCTCTATCGATATCTGACTTTGCGACTCCCGCCAAGGCGTTCTCACCGAACGACCGAGTCTCCGAGGTGATCGGCTTCATGCGAGAGACGAGATCGTACGAGGCCGTCGTCGAGGAGGGCGACAGGACTTCGATCGTTACCGTCCGAGACCTGCTCGACCTCTCGAACCTCGATACACGGCTCTCCAAGCTGATGCACCAGGTGCCGCGCCTGAACAGACAGAACACCGTCAGCGACGCCGCTTCGTTGATGCTGGAGTACAGGACCAGGTCGATGCCGATCTACCACGCAGGCAAACTGGACGGACAGGTCACCTCTCCCGCCGTAGTCGGGAGGATGATGGAGTCAGAGGTCCCGGGGAAGATCTCATCGATCATGACCAAGGAGCCGGTGACGGTCGAATCGACCGCGACGCTTGCGTCCGCCAGAGAGCTGATGCGAAGGAAGAAGGTCGACCAGGTCCCGATTCTCAGCGGTGGCAGACTGGCCGGAATTGCTACCTCGGACTCGATAGTATTCAATCTCGCGCCGAGAGCAGACAGGGAGGTGAAGGGAGGCAGGCAGCCGGGCAGGTTCGACGAGCCGCTGGGAGACTACGGGTCGGGTAACCTCCTAACCAACGAGATCACCGACTCCCTGATGGACGTCTACCTGAACATGAAGAAGGAAGGCGGCAACTACTCGCTGATAATGAACACGGGCGAGCTCCAGGGAATACTCACGTACCGCGACTTCATGAAGATCCTTGAGAGGAGGAGCGCGAAACCGCAGCTACCAATGTACATAGTCGGGCTCCCGGACGACCCGTTCAGCGCGGCGGCCGTCAGAGTGAAGTTCACGGACTCGGTTCAGCTGCTCAGGAAGGCGTTCCCAGAAGTCTCTGAGGCAAGGGCGATAATCAAGGCGGGGGAGACGAGGTCGACCAAGCGAAAATGCCAGGTGGATGTGCTCGTCCTCTCCCCAAAGGAGCGATACTCGTACAGCGTATTCTCTTACGAAGTCGCGGACGCATTCGACCAGGTCAACACCTGGGCCAAGAGGTTGGTCGCACTGAGGAAAGCCAAGAAGAGGAAGCCGACCTCGAGGCGGAACCCCGAGGCTCCTCAATACGAGCAGTGATGCAGCTCGCGCACAGATCCCCTGCTCGGACCTCTTTCCGGAGACCGGCATATCGTTAAAGATATAGTTATATACCATGTTAGCTGACGCCGGCAAGCTGATTCCTGAGAATGTACCCGACCGTGCCTAACCTAGCACTTGAACGCTCGAACACCTTCGCGCGAAGACCCTCTGCGCATTTTCCCCCTTTCTTCGGCACTCTCACCAGTCGTAGTTCACAGTCTCACCAGCGGAGCCTTATTCTCGCGCTGCGTGGATTGACCTAGTCGGGGCCGAGAGTCTTGGAATCGAATGCCCCCAGTTCAGAGATTGTGCGCGTCACGGACCTCGTGGAGGTTTACGCCGACGGAACGAGGGCCATCGACGGGATTTCGTTTCACGTCAAGGAAGGCGAATTCTTCGGGTTCCTCGGGCCGAACGGCGCGGGGAAGAGCACGACCATCAAGGTTCTCACTACCCTCCTCCGCAAGACGTCGGGCACCGTCTCGATTGCGGGCCTCGACCTCGACAAGGACCCTCAGAAGATCAGGAAGCTTATCGGAGTCCAGAGCCAGGAGACTTCCCTCGATCCAGAACTGACCGGGAGGGAGAACATGATTCTCCAAGGCAACCTGCAGCAGATGCGCGGGCCCGAGCTGGAGGCGCGCGTGGACCATCTCCTGGAGGTCGTCGGGCTCAAGGACGCTGCGAACAAGCGAGCGGCACGCTACTCAGGAGGGATGAAGAAGAGGCTCGACCTTGGCTCTACGCTCGTCCACAAGCCGACCGTCCTCTTCCTCGACGAGCCAACAACGGGCCTCGACCCGCAGTCGCGGGCGACCGTCTGGGAGTACCTGCAGAACCTCAACAAGAAGGAGGGTATCACGATATTCCTGACGACACAGTACCTTGAGGAGGCCGACAGGCTGTGCTCCCGACTGTGCATAGTCGACCAGGGGAAGATCGTCGCCGAAGGGACGCCCTCCGATCTCAAGAAGGAGATCGGGGCCGACGCCATCACAATCTCCGTCCAAGACCAGAACGGCCAGAGCACCGAGACGACGAGGGCCGAGGCTCGGAAGATCCTCGCGACGCTCCCAACCGTGGTCAACATCGCCGATTCCGGCGACGGGCTGACGGTTTATGCGAAGGACGGCGGCCAGTTCGTCCCGGAGCTCGTGCGCGCCTTCGACAAGTCCTCGATCAAGCTGATATCGATCAACCTCTCGAGCCCGACACTCGACGACGTGTTCCTGAAGCACACGGGGAAGAGGATAAGGGTCGAGGAGGCCGAGAAGCAGGCTCCCGCTGGGATGTTCGGTAGGAGGGGGCGGTAGATATGACTCTTCTCTTCGACACGCAGTACCTCTTCGTCCGCGCCCTGAAGAAGCTGATCCGCAACCCGATACTGATCTTCTTCTCTCTCTTCCAGCCGATCATCTTCCTGGTGCTCTTCACGCAGCTCTTCTCGAAGTTCTCTCAGGTCCCAGGACTATTCCCCACTGGGGTCACCTACCTCGAGTTCGCGACCGCGGGAATCCTGCTCCAAAACGCGTTCAGCAGCGCACTCCAGTCCGGGACATCGATCGTCGAGGACCTGAACTCCGGGTTCCTCCAGAAGATGCTCGTGACGCAGGTGAGCCGTCCCGCCATCCTTCTGGGTAGGCTCACCACTGACGCGTTCCGGGTGACAATCCAGACCTTGATAATATTGGCCCTCGCCTATGTCTTGGGCTTCAGGGTCGCGACCGGGATCGTGGGGGTTCTGCTCATCATATTCATCATCGCCTTCTTCGGGCTCGCATGGTCCGGCATCTCCCTTGCGCTGGGACTTCGGACAAGAAGCGCTGAGACGGTCTTCGGAATAGGTGGCTTCCTCACGTTCCCGCTCCTCTTCATCAGCACGGCCCTGGTGCCTGTCACCGCGATGCCACAGTGGATGGTCGACGTGTCCTCGGTAAACCCAATCTCCTTCTCGGTGAACGCAGTGAGGGACCTGGCGCTGCCTGGAACATACTCGCTCGGGGCGGAGGTCTCGGCCCTCGGCTTCATAGCCGGACTCGCAATCGTCACCATGGGCGCCACCCTTTACCTGTTCAGGAAAGTTGTCGCCTGATCTCGGCCGATGAACTGCCGCCTGACCGAGTGTGCAGTGGCATGACCCACCACGAGATATAGATAGTCGTTAGAAGGATGCAGTCGTAATGTCAGGCGAGCGAACCAGGAGGCCTCCAAAGGGCTGGAGGCGCAACATGGGCGCGTCGGCATTGCTCCTGCTCCTGCTGGATGTCATCATCATCTCTCCCTCGCCGACGACGACGCGACTAGTCATCGCTCTTGTCATCGCGCTAGTCGTTCTCGTCGCGATTGTGATAATCTGGCGCCGAAATACTCACCTCGAAGAAATCGGGACGTAGTTCCCCGGGAGACGCCGCTTTAGTAGGTCCAACATCTGGCGACCCAGCCCGAGGCGCGCGTCTACCTGCTCCTTTCGGTAGCTGGCGGGAGCACGGCTGTCCAGAACGAGGGTTGTCCACCTACCCTCGTGTGGATGCATGATCTGGTCTCGACGAAATGCAAGGACTAGCGAGACGGACATCGACACATCCTAGAACGCAGCAAACATCGGAGAAACGCCAGTATCACCAATTGTGGAGGACCTAATGCGATTGAGTTACACATGGCTGCACTTGGCCGCAAAGCACTTCCTTTTCGACGTCGTGAGGCCCGAACAGACGTGTTGAATTTGGAACAATAATGCACAATTGGAATAGTAAACGCCTATATACGGGGATATAACATACGTTAAGTTAATGGCTGACAGTGGAAAGCCAATTGAGAAGGAAGGCGACCGCAGGACCTTCCTGAAGATAGGCGCTGGCGTAGTCGCAGGCGCCGCAGTTGTGGGCGTTGCAAGCGTAGCATACTACAACAATGTATTAGGAAACAATAGCAGCAGCTCGAGCAGCTCGGTTGCCTCGCTGCAGAACGCGCTCTCCTCAACCCAAGAGCAGCTCACTTCTACACAGGACCAGCTCAACTCGACGGCCTCCCAGCTGAGCTCGGCGCAGGGGCAGGTCTCCTCGCTGAACAACCAGCTGACTTCTACCCAGGCACAGCTCAGCAGCGCGAACTCGCAGCTGAGCGGCGTCAACTCGCAGCTCACAAGCGCGAACTCGCAGCTCACAACGACCCAGCAGGCGCTCATGAGCGCGAACGGGCAGATTACCAGCCTGAACTCTGCCGTTACCAGCGCGAACTCACAGGTGACGTCGCTGACGTCGCAGGTGGGCACGCTCCAGGCGAGCTACGACTCGGACACCGTCTTCCTCGTGTTGAACACAACCGAGCAGACCGAGCTTCAGGCGCTGGTCTCCGCGATTATCCCGACAGACAGCACGGGACCCGGGGCGAAGGAAGCCGGCGTGGCTTACTTTATCGACCATCAGCTCAAGGGGCTTTATGGCAACGATGGTAACAACTACGTAGGTGCCCCTTATATCCCAGCGAACGTCGCGGCGCCGATAACCGTCGACGGGATCACCTACAACGGTGCGAAGGTCAACTACCAGGTGGGCAGCACGACCTACCCGGTTACCTACCAGCCTACCGCAAACGTAAGGGTCGGAGCTGGGACGCGCTACCAGTATACCTGGAACAAGAGGGAATTCTGGAGATTGAGCCTGGCCGGGATTGAGACGTACGCCAACGCGGCCTACGGTGGTAACTTCGAGACGCTCTCAGCGGCGAACCAGACAGCCTGTCTCACCGACCTGTGGAACAACAAGCCGACGGCGGCGCAGTTCAACGACATCCTTCCGTCGGACTTTGCCTACGAGCTCTTCTTCATGACTTGGGCGGGCTTCGGCATGGACCCGGTCTACGGGGGGAACAAGAACATGGTCGGGTGGTTGTACACAGGGTTCAACGGTGTGAACCAGGGCAACTTCTACGGCGAGGGAATGACGACCAAGGAGATAATGGTCAACCCCAACCCGATCACCCTGAAACCAGCGAGCCTTGGCATGTACCAGAAGGGGTCCCCATAGGAGCTGATGGAGATGTCAACCGTAATTCAGGAAGCGCCCGCAGACGTAGTCCTTATGGGGCTAGGAGTGATGTCAGGCACCATCGCGGCCGAGCTATCGATAGCCGGCTACAATGTGGTAGGCGTCACCAGAGGACCATACTGGAACTACGCAACGGACTTCGCCTCCAACAAGTACGACGAGTGGGGCATCGGCTTCGAGAGGAAGTTTGACTTCCCAGCCTCGCTCCAGACCACGACGATAAGGAACAATGTCAACCAGTTCGCCCTCCCCGCAAGGAGGCCGACCTTCCCGATCCAGTACCACTCTCTCGGCTTCGGAGTCGGAGGAGTAGCACAGCACTACGGTGGAAACATGGGCAGACAAGGCCCCTGGGCTTTCACCATGAACTCGTCGACCGCGAGCAAGTACGGAGCAGGTCACCTAGCTTCCATCAATCCCAACGACGACACCCAGGACTGGCCATTCACCTACGCGGAGTATGAGCCATACTATGTTGCCTGGGAGCAGGCCTTCGGCATCTCGGGTAATGGAAACGGCAACGTCAATGGCGCTCCGATGCCCATGAGCAAGAACTATCCAATGCAGGGTCACCCCCTGACGCCGCTGGGATCGGCATTCCAGTCTGCAAGCGAGGCACTCGGCTATTACGCATGTCCGCACGTCAGCTCGCTCGCCTCTGTACCCTACATGAACACGTACGGTGTACAGATTAACGGGTGCGTCTACGACGGATGGTGTGGCTCGAGCTGCAACTACCCGTGCGAAACCGGCGCCAAAGCCAACTCGGCGTTCAGGTCGATCCCCGCTGCTATCAAGACCGGCAAATTCAAGATGGTACTCAACAGCGAGGTGTTCAGGATGGACACCAAGGCCGATGGGACCATCTCCGACATCCGATACTACGACGCCCAGGGCAACGTCCACGTTCAGCCCGGAACGGTCTTCTTCAACGGAATGTGGGGATACAACCAGACAAGGTCCATGCTCATCTCGGGCGTGGGTGCTCCCTACAACCCGACCACCGCAACTGGCTCGGTCGGAAGAGGCCTCACCTACGGCTACGGCACCTACAGCTCCACGGGCGGTCCTTCAGGCTCGGTAGCCGGGATGGGCCTCAACTCGTTCTGCGCAGGCAATGCCGCGGGCGGAGACACATTCCTCTATGACTTCATGGACGACAACTTCGACCACACAGGCCTCAACTTCATCGGCGGCGCCCAGCAGAGTGCAGGCGGCTACTCCGGAGGCGGACCCGGCAACCTCACCCAGGCGGGTGGAGTCAGCTCGGCCAGCCAGGGTAGCGCGTACAAGGCGACCCAGAAGAGCAAGTACCAGGCCGCTGCGACGGGCCACGTCAGCTTCGGAGGAGTGGCACCAGACCTTCCCAACACCACCAGCTACTGGGACATCGATCCCCACTACGTCGACGCCTGGGGAGACCCCTGCGCCAGGATCACCCATGACTGGACCCCGAACGGCTACCTCGGTGCCTCGTACTTCGCTTCGAGCCCAGGCAACGCCCCGTTCATCGCAATACTGAACAAGATGGGTGCAACCGGTATCAGCAACGGCGGAACGGTGGTTGCGCCCTTCTCTGCCCACACCGACTGGTGGGGACACCACTGGAGGGGTGGCAACAGAGTAGGAGTGAGCGCCAGTACCTCGGTCTTCAACGGATGGCAGCAGGCGTGGATGGCACCGAACCTCTTCGCAGCAGGTGAGGTCAACAACACGACCGGCGACACAGTCCCATCCGGGACCCACATCGCAGGGCCGCAGGTCCAGATCGCATCAGAGGGCATGCAGAAGTACCTCCTCTCGCCCGGACTCCTCACAGCCTCCCTAGACGGTAAGACCGGCCCGACCTAAGGGCCGTTTCGGCGAAGGTGCCTGAACGAGGCACCTTCCCTACGCTTTTCTTTTTCTAAATCGCCCAGATTGTACTCCGAATCAGCGCAAAACGCTTTTTTACCTCGGCCGACTGCGGATGCTTCATGTCAGCTCCAAGCAAGCCCATCCTGTTGACTGCGAACTACGTAAGCGGGTACAAGGTGGATCGGGTCCTTGGTCTGGTCTACGGGATCACCGTAAGGTCACGTGGGATCGGCGGGAACATCATGGCCGCACTTCGCACGCTCAAGGGCGGCGAGATCAGCGAATACACCGAGATGGCTACCCAGGCAAGACAGCAGGCCCTGGACCGGCTCTCGGAACAGGCGGCCAAGATCGGAGCGAACGCCGTCATCAGCGTCATGTTCGACTCGACGGAGATAGGGAACACGATGGACGAGATAATCGCATTCGGGACCGCGGTCGTCGTGACACCGGTGACGGATGGACAACAGTTCGTCAAGCTCAGCTGAGCCCCGCCTTGGCGCCCAGGAACGCGCTGCGTTCAACGACCGCGCACCTTTCAGCTGTCCGCGTTTATCACTAAAGTTATATAACTAAAAAATAGTGGGCGTCCAATACTTCTCAGGGAAAGCCAGTGCCAGAATCTCAATCGTCCACGAACAACGCCACTGGTGCCGGTGCTGCCGCGGAGCACTCGGGGGCGGCCTCAGCACTCGCGCCGACGCAGACCATCCCGAGAAGGAACTTTATCCTGATAATCGCGGGCCTCATGACCGGCCTCCTCCTTGGCGCGATGGACCAGACCATCGTCGCGACCGCGGGCCCTACCATCATCTCTGACCTTGGCGGACTGAACCTCTATGCGTGGGTCTTCAGCGCGTACATCCTCGCCCAGACGGTCGCGATGCCCATCTTCGGGAAGCTCTCGGACCTGTACGGGAGGAGGCGGTTCTTCGTTCTCGGCCTTGTTATATTCATGGCGGGCTCGATCGCTTCTGGTGCCGCCCAGAACATCGACGAGCTCATCCTTTCGAGGGCCGTGCAGGGTATGGGCGGCGGCGCGTTCTTCCCCATAGCCCTGAGCATCGCTGGGGTGACCTTCCCTCCGGAGCAGAGGGGAAGGATCACAGGCATCTTCTCGAGCGTCTTCGGAATCGCCTCGGTCCTCGGGCCGTCGGTCGGGACCTACATCGTGGACGTAGTCAACTGGAGGTGGGTGTTCTACATCAACCTCCCGCTCGGCATCGCCTCGATAATACTTCTCTTCGCTGGCCTCTCGGAGTCCAAGAGCCTGATCAAACCGAGACTCGACTGGCTCGGAATCCCCACGCTCGCCGGCTGGATTGCGCTCCTGGACCTCGGGTTCCTCAACGGCGGCTCCACATACCCCTGGCTCTCCTGGGAGGAGGCCGCCTTCTTCGGAGGCTCGGCGATTCTCTTCGCCGCATTCATACAGATAGAGAGGACTACCGTGGAGCCCGTCCTCCCGCTCAGCCTCTTCAAGGTGAGAAACATCTCCGCGTCGTCGGGGGTCTCCTTCCTCAGGGGCCTCATGCTCCTTGCGGTCGTCTCCTACATCCCACTCTTCGTGCAGGCAGGTCTGGGGCACTCGATAAACGCCTCGAGCGAGATCCTGGACGCGTTCCTTCTCCCGATGATCGTGGCGAGCGTGATGGGCGGGACGCTCGTGACGAGGCTCAGCTACAGAACGCTGACGGTCACCGGGATGGTCATCGCCACCGTCGGGGCGTACACTCTCACGTTCGTCGGCGCGGCCGTTGGGACGGCTCAGTTGGCCGAGTCGTGCGCGATCATGGGGTTCGGGGTTGGAATGACCTTCTCGTCCACGTTCCTCGCCATACAGAACTCCGCCCCGAGGAAACAGATCGGGATTGCCTCCTCGTTACCCCAGTTCATGGGGAACCTCGGGGGGACGATAGGCTTGGCCATCCTCGGAACGATCCAGGTCAACACATTCGCCTCGAAGGTCGCGGGGGTACTAACCGCGGTCCCGCCCCAGTATCAGCAGCTGGCGTCGCAGTACCTTGGCAACGCGAACCAGGCAGGCCAGATACTCGCGTCGCCGCAGGTCCTGCAGCAGCTTCTAGCTCAGTACCCGGCCCTGACTCCCCTGATCCCCCAGCTGAGGGACGCCTTCGTCGATTCAATCACCCCGCTCTTCACAGCAGGAGTGATAATCGGGGCAGTCGCGGTGTGCGCAGGCCTTCTCCTGCAGGGATCGATGAAACAGCAGCTTCTAGCCCGTCAGGCGTCGGCAGCCGTGGCGAAGGAGCCCGAGGAGATCCCGGCGGCCGCCCCGATGTAGCAGGGATGCGAGTCGTCTTTCATCGAGAGCGCCCCGACCCCTGCGAAAGGAAGAAATCCTAACCTGCGGCGCACTCTTGGATGCAATACAAGTGGGTTGCGCTATCCAACACTACCATCGGCACCCTGATGGCATCCCTCGACACCAACATAGTCCTGATAGCCCTCCCCACGATCGGCAGGGAACTCCCGAACACGACGCTCTTTGATCTGGTCTGGACCCTCCTGGGCTACCAGCTCATCACCGCCTCCGTCCTGGTCAACTTCGGGAGGCTCTCGGACATGTTCGGGAGAGTGAGGCTGTACACGCTGGGGTTCGCGGTCTTCACCCTCGGATCCGCTCTCTGCAGCCTCTCTCAATCCGGGTTCGAGCTCGTCCTCTTCAGGATGGTGCAGGCCACAGGTTCGGCGTTTCTCTTCTCCAACAGCGCCGCCATACTGACAGACGCGTTCCCGTCGAACGAGCGTGGGAAGGCCCTCGGGATAAACCAGACCTCCATCGTGGCGGGGGCAGTGACTGGGCTGGTCCTCGGTGGCATCCTCGCCCAGACCGTAGGCTGGCGTGCGATCTTCTGGGTGAACGTCCCTATTGGGGTCTTCGCGACAGTTTGGTCGCACTACAAGCTGCACGAGATTAGCCGGGCGCCGCGCGGCCAGAAGATCGACGTGATAGGGAACATCACGCTCGCAGGCGGGCTCTCCTCAATCCTCGTCGGAATAACGCTCAACATAATCGCAGGGCTTGACGCGCTCACCACCTACTTCCTGGTCGGTCTCGGCGGCGTGCTCCTGGTCGCTTTCTTCGTCACGGAGACTCGGGTCGAGATGCCGATGCTCTCCCTCTCGCTCTTCCGTATCAGGGCGTTCGCGGCGGGGAACTTGGCGATCCTCCTCAACTCGCTGGCAAGGGGGGCGGTCACGCTCGTGCTCGTCTTCTACCTTCAGGGCCCCTCGATGCAGCTGACCCCCCTGGCGGCCGGCGCCTTCCTTATCCCCACTTCTGCCTCCCTGGCCTTCTTCGGCCCGATCAGCGGCTGGTTTTCGGACAGGTACGGGGCCAGGCTCCTCTCTTCGATCGGCCTTCTCGTCTCGTCGGTCGGGTTTGTGATGCTGACACAGATTGGTCCGCGAACCACCTTCCTCGGGCTGGCCTTACCTCTGATATTCGTCGGGAGCGGTATGGGCATCTTCGCGGCGCCCAACAGGGCGTCCATAATGAACTCGGTTCCCCCGGAGGCCCGGGGCATCGCCTCGGGGATCAGCACGACGTTCGTCAACCTCGGATCAACGCTGAGCCTCGCCGTCGCCTTCCTCGCCATGGCAACCGTCACCCCGGTGAACAACCTCGTGAAGATCTTCCTCGGGGTCAGCGGTTCCGGGACCCCCTCCTCGATTGCCAGCTTCATGAATTCGATCCACCTGGTCTTCCTGCTCTCGACGGCCTTCCTTCTCGTAGCGATGGTGCCTTCCCTAATGCGGGGGAGACCGAGCCCCCCGGAGGCCATCATCATCGAGGAGAGTTGACCCGGGCACGCCCTTAAGTAAGAAGGGCTCCCACCCCACAGCTAATGGGTTCGAACCAAGAGCCTGAACCGCAGCGGAGCTTAAAGCGGATAACCTGGCAGTACGAGAACTGTCTCGCCTGCGTCTGGTTCAAGCCGAACGACCCGCTGAACGCCGACCTATTTGAGAGAGGGATGTGCGTCCACTCGAAGCTGAAGGAGTTCGACCTCGTCGTCTCCGGCAGGGACTGGTGCAACCTCTTCACGGAGGTCAGGCAGGCTCAGATAGACAAGATTCAGGAGAAAGCCTCGAAGGCCTAGCAGTCGCTGGCGCCGGAAGCCCCGCGCCTGCGATTAGGCTCGCGCCAGGGCCTTCCTTATGGCGGCCGAGGTCGCTTCCATCTCCTTACCCTCGAACTTGATCCTGTCCATCGGCTTCCCCTTGTG
The DNA here is from genome assembly GCA_003164815.1 of Candidatus Gagatemarchaeum stordalenia. Classification (GTDB taxonomy): domain Archaea; phylum Thermoproteota; class Nitrososphaeria; order Nitrososphaerales; family Gagatemarchaeaceae; genus Gagatemarchaeum; species Gagatemarchaeum stordalenia. The sequence goes on along the minus strand of PLUF01000043.1, from coordinate 42,558 downwards.
CGACATCATCACCGGAATCACGTGCACGTGGACATGCGCGACTACCTGGTTCGCGGCTTCTCCGTTGTTCTGCAGGAGCCTGAACCCATCCGCACCGGTCGCTTCAACGACCGCCCTCGAGACCCGCGCGGCGAGCAGGAATAGGCCCCCTATCTCAGCTTCCTTCATGTCCCAGACCGTCTCGCCGTGGGCCTTGGGACAGACGAGCGTGTGCCCCCTGGAGAATGGGTTGATGTCCAGGAACGCAATGTAAGTCTCGTCCTCGAAGACGATGTACGATGGAAACTCTCCTTTGGCTATCTTGCAGAACGTGCACTTGTCAGCACCGACGCTAGCAGAGTTGAAGATCTCCCGCCTCTCTCCCTTCATCCTTGGATGAGCGGCCAAGGCAGAGTTCTAAACGTTTCCGTCCATCCAGAGCATCCAAGGCGTACCAAGCCGGAGAGGACCTCGGGCAGGTCTGTCGGTAGCTAGCGCCACCTTGAGTAGGCCGGGTGTCCCTGCTTCACGGCGACGAAGGTGCCCACGAAGGTAGCCCGCAGCGCCCCCTCGGCCTCGAGGGTAGACTCGACTACGGCTCTCGCGCCTTGAAGCGCTGCGACCTTCGCCCTGAGGTGTAGCGTCGCTTCCATGGGGGTTGGCTTCAGCATCTTGACCGCGAACTCGGCCGTGACGGTGGGGGGCGGCACCTCCGTCGCGTCGCGCGCCATCATCGCATTGACCGCGGCCCAGTTGCTGTGGCAGTCCAAGATTGCTCCCGTTATCCCGCCGTTCAGGATCCCATCGAACGCGTGGTGCCATGGCTGGGGCTTCCAATCACAGACGACCTCGCCTCCCTCCACCCTGCTCTTGATTCTCAACCCATGTTCGTTGGCGGGACCGCAACCGAAGCAGACGCTGTTCGGCGCATACCTGTCCTGCAGGCTCTCCTCGGGCATGTGACAGGAATCGTTCCTGAGTTATTTATGAATTGAATCTTGTAAGTGCCCTCGCTTCACCTTCACCGTCGCGATCTTGGTCCCCCCTGCGTAGTTTCCGAGTAGAGCGACGACGAGGACCGGCCCGATGAACTGGCCGCCGACTATCGCCGCCTATGCTCGCTCCCAGACCTGCGCGCTCGTTTTGCCCGCTGCCGACGTGTGCTGGTGTCTAGCGCTCCGGTCGCCGAGCGAGCGCGCTCTCGAGCTCGCCCGCGAGCCGCTCGTTGATTTCGGGCGTGCTGACCGTCGTCCGTAGGCAGTTCTCCACGCCTTTCCTCTTGCTGAGGTTCCTCAGGACCAATCCCTTGCTCATCAGCCTCGCGTGGAGCGCGTCCGCGTCACCGTCCACGACCCTGAAGAGGATGAAGTTGGTCTGACTGGGATATGGTTCGATTCCATTGATCCCTCTCAACCTGTGAAGGAGCTTCTCCCGCTCCTCGACGGTCGACCTTACGTTCCGCTCCATCTCGTCCCGATGGGCCAGCGCGGCCTTCCCCAGGAACAGCGAGACCACGGAGAGGCTGTTCGGAGGCCTCACGGCGTTCAGCTTCGACACGGTCTCGGCCCCGGCGACCAGGTATCCGATCCTGACCCCGGCCATGGAGAACGCCTTCGAGAGCGTCCTGCAGACTATGATGTTCTCCAACCTGTCGGAGAGGTCGATGGTTGACTTCCCGCAGTACTCGAAGTACGCCTCGTCGATGACGACGGCGACCCCAGACTCCGTCGCGAGCCTCTCCACCTCCTCCGTCGGGGCGCAGTCGCCCGTCGGGTTGTTCGGGTTGCATAGGAAGATGACCTTGGTCTTCCCCGTCACAGCGGCGAGGATAGCCTCGACGTCGAGGCCGAAGTCTCTCCTCCTGGGCACGCTCACCACGGACGCCCCCATTATGCTCGAGGTGATCCCGTACATGGCGTACGTCGGAGTGGGGATGACGACCTCGTCTCCGGGATCGATGAAGACCTTCGTGGCGATATCGAGCCCCTCGTCCGCGCCGTTGGTGACGACGAACCTCTCCAGCCCTTTGCCTGTGTAGCCAGAGAGCGCCTCTCTGAGAGCCAGGTATGAGGTGTCGGGGTACTCGTTGACCTCCAGCCCGCCGAGCGCGAGTCCGAGGTCCCTGAGCGCCGATTCAGGCCTGAAAGGCGAAGTGTTCGTGTCGAGCCTCACGACCATGCTGACCGGGAGGCCGACCTTGGCTGCAATCTCCCAGCTTGGTGTCTCCCAGCCGTATTCCTCGAAGTGTCCGAAGAGCTCCCTGATCTTCATCGGTTCGTCCTCGAGCAGAGACTCCGCCATTTAAGCGCATGGAGGCCAGGGAGGGCTTGTCCTAGAACCTCGACTTTAGGTACCTGTTCCAGACGGCGGCGGCGGCATATCCCGCGATCGCCCCGCTCACGACCCCGAAGACCAGCACGGTGACGTCGAGGATCAGCTCGTTGGGGACCAGGTTGGTCAGGACAGCGGACACGTAATACGCGATGTAACCCACCACGGTCGTGCTTATCGTCACGACCGCGACTAGCCTCCACTTCCTCGCGCTCGTCCCAGATTTGACTTGGAAGACGAGGGAGAGCGCGTCTATCATCACACCGAACGCTACGGCGAAGATGAGGTCAAGGGGGAAGAATGAGACCTTCGCGAGCGTGATTAGAAGGCCGCTCACTATGCCGACGTAGGTCGCTCCTCCCCTCCCCACTACGAGGAAGCTGATGGCGAGGAGGAACGCCTGGAAGCCTATGAGAAAGTCGGATGTCGGTGCGGGGACGAAGCCGACGAAGACCACGATGGCCGCGCCGAAGATACTCCCTAGGGCGACCCGTCTGGCGTCCGAGACCATCTTCAGTCCGGCTCAGCCCCCCACGGTAGATAAAGTTTAACGAGCGTTAGTTAGCTCGCGAAAGCAGCAACTAATTAGGCTAGGTTCATGCGATGATTGCCGTGCCAAGGCCGAAAGATGGTTCCGCGGCGATATTGAAGGCCGCGACGAGACTTTTCGCCGAGAAGGGCTTCGCGAACGTCTCGATTAGGGACGTGTGCCGCGAGGCCAACACGACGCCTCCGATGATCTACTACTACTTCAAAGACAAGAAGCGTCTCTTCGAGGCGGCGGTGAGCACGCGGGTGAGCATGCACGAATTCATCGCCCGGCTGAGGGCCAAGTCCGCCATCAAGGACGCGGCGAAGGGAACGGCGGCCTTCATCGACGTCTACCTCTCATCGTTCCCCACGGAGGCGTTCGAGCCCGGGCTCTACCTAATCGACACTGCGAAGCTCGACCACGAGGCCGCCGCGCGCATAAGCGAACAGCTCGACGAGGTCCACGACGTGGCCGAATCCATCGTGAGACGAGGGGTCGCTTCGGGCACCTTCGACAAGACCGACGCGAGGAGCGCGGCGGACTGCCTTCTCGGCATGCTGAACAACGTAGTCTTCCAGAAGTTCCACTTCGCCAAGACGAGAGACCTGGAGAAGTCCAAGCGCTTCATAACTGAGTTCTTCCTTCGTGCCGTGGGCTCCAAGACCGCCGGGTGACTCCCTCACCAGAACGGCCTTGTCTCGATGAACTTCAGCTTCGCCTCGAGCAGCTCCCTGTAGAACGTCTCCTCCTCCTCGTCCATCTTCGCGAGGATCCTGGCCGCCGTCTGCGGCCCGATGCCGTAGACCGCCTGGGCGATTATGGCCCTCCTGCCGTATGAGAGGACCAGGTCTGCGGCTCGTCTCGCCTTCGCCAGCTCCGACCTCTCGTCGTCGCTGAGGACGTCGCGGGCGAGCTTCCTTGACATCAGCTTCGTCACCTGGCTCGCCGTCCAGAACGCGGGGGAGAGCAGTCCCGAGGCGCAAGAGGCGCACCGCGGTTCTTCGGCGACCTCGCCTATCGTCGTGAACCCCTGACCCAGCCCGCACTTCATGCAGACCAGCTCTATCGAGGTGCCGTAGATGCTCAGCTTCATCTTCTCGATCGTCGTCTTTGCGAGCGAGTCTGGCGCGACGAGCTCCGGCACGTCGAGATAGCGGTAGAGTATGTGGTATGCGATAGGGGTGGGCTTCTCGTCCGACAGGAAAGTCTCCACACGCGTCTTTCCCAGCGACACCGAGACCAGGAGTTCCTTGGCCCTCCTCATGTCGAGGAGGTCCCGGCCGCTCTCCTGCAAGGCCTCCTCGAAGACCGGGGTGTTCTCGAACCTGGTGGGGAGAGAACAGAGGTTCGGATGCGCGATGAACTGACCCCTCCTGAGGGCGCCGAACCTCTCGGCTATCGCCTTCACCCTCCCGGGAAACGGGAAGTTGCGCTGGGCCGCGACAGCGTAGGTCCTCTCGAACTCCTCGGGGGACATCCCGAAGAGCTGCTCCCCGAGCCCTCTGAGGTCGAGCTCGGACGAGTCGACCGTGAGCTCTATCATTATGCGGTAGCCGTCCAGGTACCAGAGGCGAATCAGCCCCTTGCGCGACAGGACCTCCTCGAATGTGTAGGCGAGCGTCCTGTTTACGTTCTCTCCGAAACACGAGTGAATTATCAGGTACTTATGCCAACCCTCGAGAAGGATCAGGTCGTCGCTCGGCAGGGGGGCTCCAAGACGGAGGTGTTCATGGATCTCGTCGACGACCATCCTCGTCCCCTCAAGCGAGACCGGCATCTGGGTTGAGAGAAGGGCGGCCGAGACCTCCGGAGGATTCTCGGAGAGTACGGACGCGACCCGCTTCCGAAGGCGCCCGGTCTTCTGGGCGAGCCCGCACGGGATGGGGAGCATCTCTCCGTCCCAGCCGGGGACGGCTGCGAGCGGGTCCTCGATCGACGTGACGTAGATCTTTCTGTCGTTCGCTATCTTCTCGATCTGCCAAATCCTGCCCTTCAGTATGAAGTGGAGCCCGACCTTCGCCTTCAGTAGCACGAACTCCATTCCGAGTATCCCCACGTTCTGGTTGTTCGCCACGTCGACGACGAAGTACCGCGTCTCGTCCGGGATCGTGGAGAGGTTCTGGAAATAGTACTCACGCGTCCCCCTCGTCCTTACCAGCTTCGTCCCCTCCGCCCTCAGTTTCCGGAGCTGGCCGAGATAGTCGACCACACGCTGGAAGGCCTCCTCGGACAGGTCCCTGAAGGGGTGCGCCTTCCTGACCTCGGCGAGGATGAGCCCCTTCTCGACGGAGTCGTAGTCCATGAGGTACCCCGCGATCTGGTGCGCCAGGACGTCGAGTGAGTTGCGGTAGGGTCTGGTCTCCTCCAGTCTCCCGGCGTGGGCCTCCTCGATGGAAGCTGCCGACTCGAGGATGTCGTCTGCCGAGACCGTTATGATGACGCCCTCCGAGGTCCGACGCAGGTCGTGCCCCGACCTCCCGACGCGCTGGATCAGGGAGGTGACCTGTCTCGGGGACATGTACTGCAGCACCAGGTCGACCGAACCGATGTCTATCCCGAGCTCGAGCGTGCTAGTACAGACGAGCGCCTTCAGCTGACCTTGCTTGAACGCGTTCTCGACTCTCTCCCTCTCCTCCCGCGGTAGGGAGCCGTGGTGAACTCCGACGTCGCCCCTCAGCCTGTTCAGCTTCTCGCCTAGCATCTCCGCCAGCGTCCTGCTGTTCACGAAGATGAGGGTGGACCTGTGGGACCCGATCTGCTCGTCGATTAGAGAGAGGCGGGCCGCGAGGTCTATGGTGCTGAACGTCTCCCTCGAAATCTCGCTGTCGTTGGAGTCGGGAGTGGGGTACTCGACCCTGTACCTGAACTCCTTCGGGACCGCCGCCTTGACTATCCTGTACTTGGCCTCACCGAAGATGAAGCTGGCCGTCTCTTCGGGGCTCCCGACCGTAGCGGAGAGAGCGACGAGCTGAAAATCCCCCGCGACCTTTCTCAGCCTCTCCAGACCGACAGTGAGCTGGACGCCCCTCTTGCTCTCGACCAGGTTGTGCAGCTCGTCGACCACGACGGCTTTGACGCTCGCTAGGTTCCGGCGCATTCTCGCGCCCGGGAGTATCGCTTGGAGGGTCTCCGGGGTGGTGACCAGGACGTCGGGCGGAGACCTGGACTGCCTCTGCCTCTGCGAGAGCGGCGTGTCGCCGTGCCTCACCTCGACTTTGAGCGAGAGTTTGGCGCACCAGGTCTCGAGGCGCCTCAGCATGTCCCTGTTCAGCGCCCGCAACGGAGTGATGTAGATGATGGAGATCCCGTCGCCGTGGCCCTCCTTTACCAGCCGGCTCAATAAGGGTAGAATGGCCGCCTCGGTCTTCCCCGACCCCGTAGGAGCGATCACTAGCACGTTCTCTCCGGTCGCTATCCATGGGGAGGCCTGGGCCTGCGGAGGCGTAGGGCCGTGGATCCCCATCTCGTCTAGGATCCCCCTCACTGGATCGGCGAGGAAATCAAAACCTGTAACACCGCTCAAGCGCGCGTTTTCACTCTCGAGATTCTATTAAGCTCTCAGGTCTCTCCGCCACGCAGGCGTCGCACTCGCACCTCGCTAGGAGGTAGTCATAGGGGTAGATCCCCGTGGAGTGACCGTCGCTCCAGGCGAACGCGATGGCGTAGAGCCCGACCATCCGATACTCAGACGCCCTCACCCCCGCGGGCACGTCCGGCACCATGGGGAGCGCCCTCGACCCCACGAGGGGACTCGCCTCTCCCTGACAGAGGGCGCACGGGCACGACTCCCTCAAGCCCCGGTTGGAGAAGACGCTCCTGTGCCCGTCACTCCATTCGATCGTGACGTGGGTCTCGCCCAACTCGACGCTCCTAGGCCTGGCCAAGAAGAGCTCGCCCGTCGCGGTCACTCATAAGACTTCAGTTCCCCCGACTCCTGATGAAAAGGTTAATCACAGGGTCGCAACCTCGGTTTCTCGAAATGGTGAAACTAGACAAGAAGGCCGTGGACCTCCTCAAGGGCAAGAACTTCGCGTTCGTCGCGACGATAAACCGAGACGGCTCTCCGCAGGTCACCCCGGTCTGGGTGGACACAGACGGCTCGAAAATCCTTGTCAACAGCGCGCTCGGGCGAGTGAAGGTGAAGAACCTCCTGAGGGACTCCCGCGTCGCCCTCGCCGTCTCCGACGCTAGCAACCCCTACTTCTTCCTCTCCTTTGATGGCAAGGTGGTGAAGACGTACACGGGCAAGAAGGCGGACGACCACATCGACTTTCTCTCCTTCAAGTACACCGGGAACAAGAAGTACCAAGGGCGAAAGCCGACGGAGAAGCGCATCCTCTTCGTGATAGAGCCCACCCACGTCAGAACGTGGTAGGAATCGCCACCAGGGTGAAGCCCTCACTTCCTCCCGTGGTCTTTGCCTGATCGAGATGAAACAGAAGATACTCACGTTTGACGGTCAGACCATGGGTGAGAGATCGGTGGATGCCCCGGGTCGTCTCCGATGGGCCTGCTGGAGCAGGAGGGATGGGACTGCCCTGCTCGTCGGGGACAGGGGGGCTGTGCTCCGGTACGCAGACGGCGGATTTGCGCGGTTGGACTCCAAGACCACCGAGAACCTCCGAGGGGCCGAGTTCTCGCCCGCCGGGGAGAGCGCTTTCGCCTGCGGCAACTCGGGCCTCGTCCTCAGCCTTACCGGCGGTGCTCTGGAGCGGGTCAGGGAGGACATCCGAGAGAACCTCAGGCGGGTAGCCTGGGACCCGTCCGGGGAGAGAACGCTCTTCGTGGGGAACAACGGCGCGGCCTACCTCCACGCGGCGCAGAAGTTCGAGATAGTCCACGGCGCGGACACCCACCTCAGGTCGATAGCGTGGCACCCGAGGGACGGATACGCCCTCGTCGCGGGGAACTGCTTCAGAGACTCGGTGGGCGGACTTTCGCCCTCTCCGAACCTCTTCAGGCTCGAGGGTGGTTCCCTCCAGGACGTCTCTACGCTGGCAGAGAGCCGGGCCGACCTCACATCCGCGAGCTGGAGACCAGACGGTTCGTCCTGTCTCCTGGCCGGCTTCGACCAGACCTGGCACACGCCCGCCCTCTTCTCGTACGGGGAAGAAGGTCTCCGGGAGATATCCTGGGGCAGCGAGACCATCTTCCCGACCGCCTGCGCCTGGCATCCCTCGGGCGAGTACGCCCTGATCGGCACCAGCGCGATGACCGATGATGAGGGGGAGACAGCCATCTACAAGTTCGACGGCAGGTCGGTGACCAAGCTGGCCGCGCTCGGGGGCCTGGGAGTCTCCTGCATTGCCTGGTCTGGGGACGGGCTCGCCTTCATCGTCGCCTCCCCCTGGATAAGGGCCTTCTCGGCCTGACTCCTCGCGGCCCCCGATTCTATCCGTTTGCTGCGAAGAACGCTTTCATCCCGTCCATGGCCCTCGAGATTGTGTCTTCGGCGACCGCGAAGCAGAGCCTCAGGTGCTTCTCGCCGGAAGGTCCGAAGGCCGTACCCGGGAGGACGGCGACGTTCTGGCTGAACAGCAGCTCCCTCGTAAGCTCCCGGGACTTCATCCTGAGCCCGTAGCCCGGAAAGGCGTAGAACGAGCCCTCTATCTCCCCCGGCCGAAGAGAAGGGATCTCGGCCATCCGGTCGTTCAGGAACTTCCTCCTCTTGACGTACTCCTTCTTGAACTCCTGGATGAACCTCTCCCCGTTGTTTAGGGCATAGGCTGACGCGTGCATGATGAAGGGCGGGAAGCACGTGACCGTGTGCTCGAGGAGCTTGTTCACCAGCTTCAACCTCTCGTCGGATGCGACGATGTAGCCCGCCCTCCACCCTGGCATGGAATAGCTCTTGGAGAGGGTATACAGCGAGAGCACCCTGTCCGGGCTCTTCTCGAGGGAACCAATCGAGAAGTGTTTCTTGGAATAGACCAGGTCCTCGTAGGCCTCGTCGCTCAGGATGTAGATGCCCCTGTCGTAGCAGAAGTCGTAGAGCTCCCGGAGCTCGCTCTTCCCGAAGACGGTCCCCGTGGGATTGGAGGGGGTGTTGATCACAATCGCCCTGGTCTTCGGCCCGGTCTTCTTCTTGATCTCGTCGAGGTCCAGTCCGAACGACGGCGAAAGCCTGTACCGGACCGGCCTCCCGCCCGCGAGGATGACCGGCTCTGAGTAGAAGTACCCCGGGTCGGGGACCAGGGCCTCATAGGAGCTGCCCGAGACCGACGCGAGCGAGGCGAAGACCGCCAGCTTGGCGGTGATGAAGATCGTGTTCTCGAGCTTCGCCGCGATCCCGTTCTTCCTGCGGACCTTGTCCATGATCGCGTTCCTCACGTCGAGTGTCCCGTACGAGTGGACGTAGTGAGTCCCGCCCTCGAGCATGCTCTTGTATGCCACCTCGACTATCTCCCTCGGGGTGTCGAACGACGGGTCTCCCGGCGCCAGCGAGAGCACCTCCTTCCCCTTCGTCTTCATCTCAAAGACTAGGTTGATCATCTCAAGCGACGGCGACTCGTGAAGCTTGTCCAGAGACACGCCCCCTCGGCCCGGGACGGGAATCTTAAACCTTGTTTAGAATCCAATGGGGAGGCCCTCGCCCCTTAGGTCGCAGACGCCTTTCACGCACTCCTCCATGACCTCGACCCCCTGCGCGACCCCCGTGGCGCCCGGATATCCGATGACCCCGTGCCGCATGCCTAGCTTGTCGAGCCCGCTGAAACCTTCTTCCACTGCCACGTCGGCCCGCCCGTCCCAGAGGAAACGCGGGAAGTCGATCGCCTGCTGGAGGTCCATCGAGTAGTCGACGATGTTGGTGACGAGGAGCGCGTGCTGCTGGGGCCTGTACTCGCCTCCGCTGCACCCGGCGGCGAAAGCCGGCCTCCCGTCTTTCACGAGGATCAGCGAAGAGAGAGTGTGCAGCGGCCTCTTCCTGGGCTCGAGCTTGTTGGGGCCGTCCATCACAAAGGCCGAGCCCCGGTTGTTCAGGAAGAACCCGCAGTCGTCGAGGAAGACCTTCGAGCCGAAGTGGTGGAATATGCTCTGGATGCACGATAGCAGGTTCCCTTCGCGGTCGGCAACTGCGAAGTAGGTCGTGTCAGCCAGGTCGATCCTCTTCTGGGTCCCGACGCCCACGCCCGACTTCAGGAACTCGTCGAGGCTGAAGGGGACGAATCTTGGGTCGCCCAGCTTTGCGTCCCTCGCGGCGTACGCCGACTTGGAGGCCTCGACGGTCGCCCGCACCCTCTCGGCCGAGCGGGGTCCCAGCGAGGCGAAGTCGAGCTTCTTCAGAAGCTCGAGGATAAGCAGCCTCGTCGCGCCCATGCTGTTTGGCGGGACCTCGAAGACATCCGTCCCCTTGTACGGCATCACCAGCGGTTCGCACCACTCGGGTTCGAAGGACGCCAAGTCCTCTTCGCCGGCCTCCAATCCGGCGCGCAGCATCGCCTCGCCTATCGACTTCGCAGGGGCGCCGGAATAGAAACCGGTGGGCCCGAGCCTAGCGATGTCGCGGAGAGACTTGGCGAGAGCCCGCTGTCTCAGGATGTCGCCTTCCCGGGGTGCCCCTTCGCCGGCCCCGAAGGTCCGCTTCGCCCCCTCCGACAGCTCCGGCAATGCCGCCCCGAGAGACCTGGCGAGCCCCCTTCCAATAGGGAACCCCTCCTCCGCCAGCCGCGTCGCGTCGTCCAGAGCTCCGCTGAACTCGAGGGCTCCGAACCGCTGCTGCATGACGTGGACCCCGGCGACGTGTCCCGGCACCACGACGCTCGCAGGGCCGCTCCTCGGGACCGTCCGATGCCCGGCTCGTCCTAGCGACTCGACGGTCATCGACGAGAAGGACCAGCCGCTCGAATTCAAGCAGTAGACCCTGCGCTCCTTGGCAAGATAGAAGAGCCCGAAGAAATCTCCCCCGAGCCCGTTGAGGTGGGGCTGAGTCACACCGAGGACGAAGCTCGCGGCCGCGGCGCCGTCGAACGCGTTCCCACCGTCCTGCATCGCCCTGCAGGCTGCCAGGGATGCGAGTGGGTGCTCGGTCGCAGCCACCCCGCTCCTCCCAAGGAAGACCTTTCCAGGCAAGGATGATCTGACGGCCGGTCAGTCGTAAAAAGGATTCCATCCCCGAACGCTTAAATGAAAAAACGGAGGCGCTCCGCTGATTTGAGCGGCCGGAGCCGACTTCCATTCATCTCCCTCTACTCGATCTTCACCATCCTGAGGGGTGTGACTGCGCTGCTCCTCCCCCTCTACTTCTTCTCCGTCGGCATCTCGGACCTCGAGGTCGGCATCTCGATCGGGCTCTTCGGAGGGAGCCTCCTGATCTCCGAGATCGCGTGGGGGGTCTTCTTCGACAGGGTCGGTCCGGACCGCCTGATCCTTGCCAGCGCGACCATGACTGCGGCGACCTACCTGCTCGTCCCCCTTGTCACGGACATCGAAGGCGCCATACTCGTCGAGGTCCTCCTCGGGGTCTCTGCTCCCATTCTCGCGGTCGTGTCCCGCTCGCTGGTGATCAGGCAGAACGAGTCGGGGAAGTGGGCAGGCGGCTTCGGCCTGCTGGGTGCGATATACGCCCTGGCCCAGGTCGTCGGGTCTCTGATCGCGAGCCTCGCCGAGCCCGCGATCCACTTCGGGAACACCTTCTACCTAGCGGCGGTGGCTACGGCCTGCGTCTACCTCATCTACCTCCGCTCCTCGCGGAAGTCAGGCGCTGGCGAAGGGCTGGGAGATATCCGAGAGGATCCCGCGGACAAGGAACCGAGGCCCCCCCTCGACTGGCGCGGGCTCCCCCTCATCTCCTTGGTGGCGGTCCCCACCTTCATCGGCTACTCCTTCTTCGTGAACATAATGCAGCTCGTCGTGACGCAGACGCCTTCCATCTCGGCCACCGAACTCCAGGCCGGGATCGTCTACTCCTCGTTCTGGGTGGCCAACGTCATCTTCCAGCCCCTCCTCTCGTCCCGGGGAGGAAAGAGCGCGCGATACGTGATTGCCACGGCGCTCGCAGCGAGCTTCGGCGTCTTCGCCCTACTGACGCAGCTCAACAACGTCTGGGAGATCGCCGTGGCCGGTCTCCTCGAGGGGGTCTGCTTCTCCGCCATCAGCCCGCTCTCGCTGTCGCTCCTGATGGTGGGCATACCGAAGAGATACGCAGGCAGGGCGATGGGCATCTACGGCGCCGCCGAAGACGTCGGAGTCATCCTCGGGCCCCTCCTCGGTAGTGCCGTCTGGGTGCAATTCGGGCTGACTGCTGCCTATCTCACCCTGGGCGCGACATTCCTCGCCGTGCTCGTCCCGTACGCGGTAGCGATGCGCCATCCGCAGCACGGGCTCAAGAGATAAATCGCATCCGGCTGCCATCTGCCGCGATGAAGAGAATCGGTTTCATCGGACTGGGCATCATGGGAAGGCCGATGTCGCAGAACCTGCTGAAGGCGGGCTATACTCTGACGGTCTACAACCGGAGCAAGGGGGCCGCCGAAGAGCTGGCGTCGGCCGGCGCCAAGGTAGCCGGCTCGCCCAGACAGGTCGCGGCCGAGTCCGACGTAGTGATTACGATGGTCACCGACACCCCTGACGTCGAGCAGGTGATACTGGGCGCGGGAGGGGTCATCGAGGCCGCGAGAGAGGGGCTCGTGGTGATCGACATGAGCACCATCTCGCCCAAGGTCACGAGGGCGATCTCTGCGAAGCTCTCGGCGACGGGCGCGCAGATGCTCGACGCGCCGGTCAGCGGCGGCGACAAGGGGGCCCGGGAGGGGACCCTGACGATAATGGTGGGCGGCCCTGAGGCCGCGTTCAGCGACTGCCTCCCAATCCTCCAGGCGATGGGCAAGAAGATAGTCCGGATGGGGGAGAGCGGCGCGGGTCAGCTCACGAAGCTGGCGAACCAGATTCTTGTGGTGGGCAACATGATAGGCGTCTGCGAGTGCCTTGTCTTCGCGAAGAAGGCCGGCCTCGACCAGAAGCTGGTGATCGAGTCGCTCTCGGCCGGCGCCGCCTCGTCATGGAGCCTCGTCAACCTCGGCCCGAAGGCCGTGGACAGGGACTTCGCCCCCGGGTTCAAGGTCAAGCTCCTCCAGAAGGACCTCAAACTCGTCCTCAGCAGCGGCGACGAGCTCGACCTGGCCCTCCCTAGCACTAGCGCCGCCCACCAGCTCTACAACGCCCTCCAGGCCGCCGGCAGCGGAGAGGAAGGGACCCAGGCTCTGATCAAGGTCTTCGAGCAGCTCGCAGGGCTGCGGTAAGGTTCAGCCAAGCCCCGCGTCCACAGGATCCCGTTCCTGAGCAGAGCCGTGAGCAGTAGCACCGATGACGACCAGTAAGGAGTCTCAAGTAGCCGACGGGCCCGTCGGAGCAGAAGAAAGGGTGAACCGATTCCGGATGCCTATTTTGCCGAAGTCCTTGAGCGGACGAAGGGAAGGTGATCTATTGCTCCAAACAGCGGTCGAAGTCTACTGAGGGGCTCTCGAAGATTTTCCCCAAGAGACCACTTCAACGAGTACCTCCGTCGATCCTCGGGCAATCGCGGCTTCGACACTTTGTCGTGGATCCGCGGTTCTCTCTGCATTCCAAATCACTCTCGGAGGCTGTTTTGGCATGCTACGTCTCGTCCCCACCACTCTGCAAATGGTTGGTCCGTCCGTCACAGAGCGCTGCATGCGGGACGAAGGTCGGGGGACAGGAATGGAATGGAACGGGTCTTCATTCTCTCTCTTTTTGACCGCGTCCGCGGATTCCTCGTAGTCTTTGATTGCCTGCGCCAAGTCGGGTCTACCAGCAAGGAGGGTGACCGTAATCCAACTGCATCCGAGTTGCAAATCCTGTTCGACGTCAGACCCCGGAGCCGAAGTCAACGGCATGAGAGCGTGCCCCACCGGGGTTAGTCGTTTAGGGTCGTCCCGGAATCCTATGACAGCGAACAGCCGTGGCGCTGTCGGAAGCGAGGCTTCACTGATTCTCTGATTGAGATCCGCCCTTAACCTCCGCAATTCAGCAGGACGCCGTTGAGCCCGCTCCAGCTCCAACTTCTCCTCCTCGGATGCCTCGTAATTGACTCCGATGTCGACTCTCGTTGATCCCCGCGCGAGGGCCCTCTTGACATCTTCCCCAGGGACTACGCTGATATTCTCTAAGAATCGAGTTCTCAGTCGAGCCCGCTGAACTCCGAGCCGATTGACGTTTCTCTCAGGGGATTGGCCGACCACATAGTAGCTCAAAGTCGCATTCCTCAGACGACGGGTCTTTGAGGGATCACTCACACCAGACTCGTCGCCTTGAAAACGGAGCATCTCAAGATAGTGGTTCAGTTCCGTCTCTGCGTCCTCGCCGTCTCGAGCCCTTGCCAACACGTGGCCGCACCCTTGCAGAAGGGCCTTTTCCACATCCACCCAGGGACTCGATGAGTTTGTTTGAAGGTACGCAACCCCCGACTTGTCCGGGGATTCTCGGAGCCCTACGACAAAGAATGGCTTGGAGGTCAACTCACTACCTTCCTGCATCAAGGGAGGAAATACATCCAGCTGGTCTGGTACGCATTCAGACTACCTTTGACGGAGGCGTTGAAACCGAACTTACCGAAGCGGTTTGCCACGCCAACCCACGTGTTTGACTTGATCAGGAATTCGGGAATGACCTTTCCTGTAATCGTGTTACGCAGTTCTACGGTTTGGCCTACGATTGACATCTGCCGTTCCAGCTCGACTTGGATACCTGCTCCCCCGCCCGAAGGACCCTTCTTCGCGTCGTACATATCCCCTGTAGTCAAGTCGAGCAAGTCGATTTGCACGCCAGGATTCAGAAAACGGCTTTCGGCCGGATATGCCACCCACCCTTGTTCCGTAATCCTACCCACACTCGCAAGGTCGATCTGGACCTCTCTTACCCCTTCCTGTCCCACCATCGGCGCGCTCTCCTCTCCACCGATTCCCGCAGTGAGACCCACTACTGCAAAGCCAAAGGACCAACCTGCCTGATTCCAACCAATGCCCCCGCCTATTGCTGCGTTGGAGACCAAGTTCAGGCTGGTGCTTACGGCGGCACCGATAGAAGGTCGGTTCGGAGTCCGGTTTTCGAAGCGTGGTGCCCAGGAGCCGGCGGTTGGTCAGGTCCTCAGAAAAAATTCAAAAAAAGACAGGAGAAAGAGGAAGAATACCCGCAAGGTTACTTCAGTCGCAGCTCATTGCGCCTCCGCCAAAACCGAATTCGGAGAGAAGGATAAGAATGAAAATAGGGATGCTCGTGTGGCTACAACGTCCTACGCCTCACACTGAGAATGTACGGAACTCGCTCAGGTCTTCTTGAAGGATTTTACCTTTTGAAACCCTTTGACGTCTACGCCGAATCTCTTGGCCGCGGCCAGTATCCTCCTTTTCGCAGCTTCTGGGTGACAGCCGGCTGAGGTCACCTGGTCAAATCTGGCCATTGCGTCTCTGACGTGAGCCGCGTCGTTGATTGGTAGCTTACGATCTATTGGGCATGCGAATTTGGAATCAGGGAGTCGCTCTCTCTTGGCTGTAGTTAATTTTGCCACGAGTATTCGCCTCAAAAGCAAGCTAGAGAGAACGATATAGGCCTCATCATGGTCTCTTGTGCCCGAAACTGAATTCGCGTACCGGCTCGGTCTTGTCGATCAGGGTAGAACGCGCATCACATGTTGAAAGCGTAACCGAACACCACGGATAATACGAATAGTATTATGAAGACGACGATGAGAATCTTGGCAATCTCCATCGAGAATCCTGCGACGCCCTTTGCTCCGAAGATATACGCGATGAGCGCGACTACGAGGAACAGTATGCCCAGGTCCAGTAAAGTTGCCATGTATTGGCTCCTGGACATTGGTTAAATGCGTGAACGAAGATTTTTCTATGCGATTTGTCCAAACCAAAACCGGGGCCGTTCTTTTCTAAACGATGGTGATGTTTCGCCACGCTAGGGTTCATTGCGCCTCCGCCCATGTTCCTCCTTTGGCGTTCTCTGCCCTGAGTTTTTTGGGCTTACGCGGAGGGGAGTGCGGTGACCGAGACCAATCGTCTCCTACGTAACAAAAGTAGGAGGCGGACCAGTCTCCTCAACCCCAGGATGTCGTTGTGCTTGCCTGAGGAGCGCCTTATTTGGTTGCAGCTTGAGTAGCCGGAGCCGCCTTCTGGGATGCCTTTCGCTTGACAGCCTTCTTTGACTTCAATCTCGCCATGTAGCAGTAAGTCCCTGGCCCTTGCTTAAATTGTTTGCAGCCCGTTAGCCGCTCCGTCAAATCTTCGGTTGGTCGAGCGTCTCCTCTGCGCATACATCAACCGCAGACTTTCCACTGCCTTCATTCTGGACCAACCAAAGAAGAAAAGCGCCAGGGAACCCTAGCCTTTCGATCTATTACTTTCTCGCTGAACGGACTTTCGGAGTCGGTTCAGTTCGGCAATCTTCTCCTTGTATTCCTTTTTCTTCTTCTTGTTTCCCTGTGTGCGCGCCTGGTCGTAGAGCTTCCTCAGATTCTCTTCTTCTTGCGCGTGGTCGGACAACTATGGTTACGAGTTCCTCCCGCCGTAATTATTCCTTCCAAACTTGGGTCGCGAGACTACCCACAGAAGCAGTCCTCCTTGTTGTGAAGTGTCCCGTTCGAGAAAGAGTATCGGGGGGGGGCTTCCCACTTTCGCGGGTCCAAGCCCCCCCACGTTTTCCGTTCTTGTTCTTACGCTGTGCTTTCCGTCGATTCTTCCATCGAGGGGAGCCCAGAGGGGATCTCTGGGAATTTCTCCTTCATCCTGCTTTCGGCAACTGCCGCAGCCTCCGCAAGGACCTTCTCTGCGTCCTCGTTGGCAGCCGCGAAGTTCAGGTTGTATCCTCCCACCGAACCAGCATCGACCAGGACGCTGCTCAGCAGGCCTGAGATCTCGCCGATCTCGCCTTCTGCCTCCGGCAGGACGCTCACCAGTCCCTGCCTTACGCTGCGAATCACTGACATTGCGGGAGTGAGAGTCACAACGATGTCGCCCAGCTCGGTGACGGTGTTCAGTCTCAGGGTTATCTGTTCGAGAGCCAGTTTGGCCTGTGTGACCATCCTGCTCATCTTCCTTACCTCCGCGAGCTCATTCGCGTAGACTGCAGCGTGCTGCGAATCGTGCTTCTGCATGGATGACACGATCTTGTTGAAGATCGAGGCGTCTCTCTCCCTGAGTTTTGAGCATGTAGCGTCGAGCTTTGCGACCTGGACTTGAATCTGCCGTACTGCCAGGTCCAACCTCGGCTTCAGAGGACCCGGGTTCTGGACGGATCCGCGTACTCTTTCCGTGAATCCACTACCGTTGGTTTTATCCCACTTGTTTGCGAATTGCGACATATCTGATTCTGTATTGGATACTGGTAACTCTTCTTTATGCCGAATGTCGCCGACTGACCTGTCACCGTGGCGACTGGGATGTCAGTGACAAATTTCATTATGAGACGAATACAATGTTTGACCCTCGACGAGTGCGAGGCCGCTGCCAGGGCTGACACAGAGGGACGCGCGATGGTGGACGATACAGTTCGCGTTGAAGTGGTGCAGGATTGTATGCTGTAGACGGGAAGAGAACGGTGCCTTTCAATAAAGCCGAGAGCTTCATGCAGGGTAGAGTATCATTAGAAGCCGCAGGACAATGGAGATTCGAACCGGCGGCACCGATGGAAGGTCGGTCCGGAGTCCAGGTTTCGAAGCGTGGTGCCCAGGAGCCGGAGGTTGGTCAGGTCCTCAGAAAATCATTCAGAAAAAGAGGAGAGACGAACGAGGTCAGATGTCTCTTGATCGATACGGTCCGCAGATAGACCCTTTTTATTGATGGAGGTCGATTTCCGTCCCGATGGACTCGCACCAGCCTCCGAGCACCGGGCCATTTCGGGGTGGCATGAAGGGACTCGGGGGGGAGGGATGATAGCGATCGCCAAGACGGTGAAGCCGATTGACGACAGCACTAGCATCGTGATCGACCCGAGAGGACCCCAGATCCAGTCCGGCCAGACTCAGCTCTCGGCGTATAACGATGTCGTGTATTCGGCACCGACGACGAACGGCAAGGACACTCGGCTGGTCATGGACATTAAGGTGTCCAGGACGCAGGGTCTGAAGCCTCTTGTGATCTACATCCCCGGCGGCGGATTCGTCATGGCCGAGAAGATCACGAACCTGAACCAACTGATCCACGTCGCGGAACAGGGATTCGCAGTGGCCAGCATCACCTACAGGACGGTCATCGACGGTGCCTCATGGCGGGACTCCCTCACCGACGTGAAGTCAGCCATCCGATAACTGCGTGCGCATTCCGACCTCTACGGCACCAAAGCGGACCGAATCGCAGTCCGGGGGCAGTCCGCCGGCGGCTACCTGGCCGCGATGGCCGGTACCACCAACGGAGAGAAGCAGTTCGACATAGGCGACGACCTGAACGAGAGCAGCGACATCCAGGCAGTCGTGGACGAATACGGACCCTCCGGCCTCTCCAGGATTGCCGCCGACTACGATGCCGAGACGAAGGAAGTCAAGTACACGCCGGGGAACCCGCTGGCCAAGTTCGTCAACGGCCCAGGGACGAAACTCTCAGCTCGGGACGATCCCGCGGCGCTCAAGGCAGCCAGCCCGATTACGTACATCAGCTCCAGCACCGCGCCGTTCATCGAGATGCACGGCAGCAGTGACCGGTTCGTGTCGCCGAGCCAGACGCTGCTCCTCCACACCGCGCTGCGTGCCAGGGCCGTCCCCAGCACCCGCTACGTCCTGAAAGGCGCCGACCACGGCGACGCGCCCTTTCTGGGCAACCAGAACGCCGGCAGTCAGTGGTCTACAAAGGAAGCAATGGGGATCATAGTCGACTTCCTCGGCGAGCGCCTAGCGAGCTGAGCGACCGCAGCGGAGGGGCTCAAAAAATCGTTCAAAAAAAGAGAAGAGGCGGATATGAATCATATCCGCAACGGGCTTCAGGTGGGTGTGTAGATCAGGTCTAGGACTCTCTTCGTTCTGTCGAGGACTCTCATGCAGAGCCTGCCCACTTGTTGGGGATTGTTGGACTGGGCGTAGCCGGCGATGTAAATCCAGCTGACGCTGTCGGCGGGGCTGCCGTAGAGCCTGGCGAGCGTGGCTGCGGCCAGGTCACCGAGCGTCGTCGGGGCCCCCTCCTATCTGCAGGATGCGTAGAGCGAAGATCACCTTGAGGTTGCCATTAATTCGGCGCAGTTCTTCTCGGGGCCAACTGGCACCGCTCAGCATTTGACTGCACTAAATACTGTCAGTGGTCCCAATCCGTCCTATGCCCTGGGGAATATTGACTGTCCAGTCAGACCGGTCGATCCAGTGCAAAAACTGACTGGATTTGCACTGAGTCAATGACTGAACTCACTAGTCCGACGTGAAGGCACCTGAGCCATGTCCTGAAGTCTGAAGAGTCTAATACTCTACTTAAACGCGACCATGATATGAATGGTAGGAATGTTGATTTCAGAACGCTTTTTATTGGCATGAATACTCGCCGCGCCAGCAGGCAAGAATTGATTAGTTGACCGAGTTCAAGCTATCGCTTACCGGGCTTCACGCGAGGAACGAGGCCACCATTCAAGCCACCCAAGACTGGGAGAGGGGCAGGATCGACTCCGCCCTCCTCGCCGCGGCCTTCAGGGACGACACCGCGTCCCTCGTCCGCCTGCAGAAGGACGCGGGGACGGACTACATCACCGACGGTCAGATGACGACTGCCTGGCAGGACTCGCTCAGGCCCATCACGAGCGGGTTCTCCGGCGTGAAGAGGGGTGCGATGGTAAGGTGGTACAACACGAACACGTTCTACCAGGCTCCCGTCATTGACGGCCCTATCTCGAGCGACGGGAAAGCGATCTGGAAGAAGCTGGAACATAGATTCGTTCGGGAAGGAAGGTTCAGGATTTCACTGCCCGACCCACTCACGCTTTCGGAGCTCTCGGAAGACGGCTACTACCACGATAGGGAGAAGGCCATGTTCGCGTTCGCAGAGGCCCTGAACGGGGAGCTCAGGACTCTGGAGGAGAACGGCGTCGAGTATGTCCAGCTCTCGTCCCCCGCCCTTGTGGCCCGTTTCAGAGGCAAGCCCCTCAACAGGGACGCGCTGATGCAGGTAGGAGAGGCGGTCAGGACGACCACGAAAGGAATCTCCATCGGGACTGGTTTTCACACTTTCTTCGGCGACGCTTCTCCCTACATTCCTGACATATTCGACTCGATTCCGACCAGCGACATAGGGTTTGACTTTACCCAGACGGACCCAGAGGCCCTCACGAGGACGAGGAAGGGGATCATCGCAGGGGTGGCGGACGCCCGGACCACATACCTCGAGAGCGTCGAAGACCTGAAGGCGAAGATCGAACTCGTCGCCGACCGGACGGGTTCGAGGTCGATCACACTGGCCCCGTCCTCAGACCTGAGGTACATCCCCCGCATCTCCGCAGACGAAAAGCTCACGCGTCTCGGGGCACTCAAGAAGGTGCTTGGAGGTCGATGAGGTTGAGCAAGACGTTCCCGACCCAGGAGATTGGCAGCCTCCCGAAGTTCTCCTGGAGGACGAAGCCCTTCAGACAGATGGAGCTGGACGACTCCGACTTGATCTCTGCCAAGGTGTGGGGCGACAAGCTCAAGGTTCCGCGGACCGGGGAACTTCTCAAGATTCTCTCGAAGAGGGCGGGCTTTACAGAGACGGAGAAGGCCTCCATAGTCGACTTCTCGCTCCTCTACGCGATAAGGATGAACGAGACTGCCGGCGATGACCTCGCCGAACATCGAGGGCTGGACCTAGTCTGGTCGGGGGAGCAGGCCCGCACCGAGATGTACGAGACGCCAGTCTCGAACATCGAAGGCTTCGAGTTCATCGGGAAGGTGAGGAGCTTCGACAACAAGTACTGGAGGATGGCGTCGATAAGGTCGCCCCCTGCATACAAGAGCAACTACCACATCGACGAGCTCCTCTTTACCCAGAAGCACGCCAAGAGGAAGATCAAGGTACCCGTGACGGACGCCATCACCATCATGGCCTGGTCAGACAACCACCACTACACCTCGAAGTGGGCGAGGGAGAAGGCCTCCCCGCTGAGGAGGTCCTTCAACGCTAGGCGGGAGTTCACCTTGGACCTGGCCAAGATTATCCGGAAGGTCGTACGCGAGCTCATAGCGAAGGGGGTCGAGGAGGTCCAAATCGACATCCCGGCGGCGTCCCAGTATCAGTCGCGCGAAGACATCAAGCTCGTCGCGGAGTCGTTCAACGAGACGACCAAGGGCCTCAGCGCTACGTTCAGCGTCCACAGCTGCTTCCCGCCCAGCCTCGGCTATGGGATTCTCTTCCCAGAGCTGCTCGAGATGAAGAACTGCGAGCGATTCTCCTTCGAGTACGGCAATCGGGACGGTTATCGCCGGGGCCTCTCCGATGAGGCAAGACAGGGATTCGCGGACCTCAAGCTCTTCAAGGAATACGGCTACGCCAAGGGGCTCGGGGTCGGAGTCCTCCACATCCACACGGACAGGCTGCCGAGCGTCGATGTCGTGAGGGACCGGATCCTATACTCGGCCAAGGTCACCGAGCTCGACCCCGGAGACCTGTACGTGAACCCGGACTGCGGACTCCGGACACGGAGACCGGAGGTTGCGCAGCGCATGCTCGACCTGGTCGTGGGAGGCGCGGAGAAGGCGAGGGGTGAACTCTCGGCTCCTTGATTCCGAAGACCACGACCATAGGTAGCTACCCCACCTTCCCGAGACCAGAGGATGTCGAGTACTACCTAGCGATCTCCAGCCACGGGCTGGGGGAGGAGGTCATCGACCCGTACTTCTGGTCCATCGACGAGGCTCTCGAGGATTTCACCTCGGCTGGCATCGAGGTCCCGTCGACCGGCCAGTCGAGAGGCGACCTCTACTCCCTCTTCCTCGACCCGAAGTTCGTGAAGGGGATAAGGTGGAACGGCGCCGAAGCGTTCGTCGACGAGAAGATCTCGAGGGTCGGCTCGAACAGGCTGGCCGACGTGCTGCACGCCAGGAGCGCGCTCCCCACCCACTACGAGATCAAGGAGCCGATCACCGACGCGTACACGCTCGCGAGGTTCGCCAAGATAAACACGGGGTCCTACGCCGACGCAAGAGAGCTCGCAGTCGAGATAAACAGGAAGATCGTGATTCCGGAGATAGAACAGCTGCAGGACTCGGGCGCGGTGTCCTGGATTCAGCTCGACTCCCCCGCCGTCGCGGCCGACTCGTTCACCCCCGACTACTTCGTCGGGCTCTACGAGGAGGTCGCAGCCGCGGCCAAGATCCCCGTCGTGCTCCACGCCTGCGGCGACGCCTCAAGGGTCTTCCCGGAGCTTACCAGGACAAGGGTCCACACCCTCTCGCTCGACTTCTACCACTACCCCCGACTGTTCGACGAGGCTAGCAGGCGGAACTACGACCAGCTCATCGGCCTCGGCTGCACCGACAGCCAGAGCCTGAGGGTCGAGACCGTGGAAGAGACCGGGAAGATGATCGATTTCGCCCGTGCCAAGCTCGGCGAGGACAGGATCCAGTTCGTCCACCCCCACTGCGGACAGCGGAACCTCAACCGCGAGGTCGCCTACGCGAAGAACGTCGTGCTCACTCTCGCAAGGGACGACGTCTACTTCGGACGGCCGGAGGAGGCCGTTCCCTCCCGGCTCACTTCAAAGGAGTACGACCCTCAGGGCTACTTCCTGGTCTCGATTCTCCGGGAGTCGAAGGAGATCCTGGTCACGTACTACTCCTACGAGCACGTGCCCAAGAAGCGGTTCAAGTCTAGGTCGGCTGAGCGGATATTCCAATCCCTCAACGACGAGGCCGACAAGCTCGGCATCAGCAGGCGACACCTGGCCTATCTGACCCTCGAGCTGGGCAGAGCCGAGGCCTCCCTCCAGTCTGGCGCCCAGGTGTACCGCCAGAAAGTGATCGAGTGATTGAGACTAAACGAGCGGATGGAACGGGGCGTCTTCACGACCCTGATCGAGATCTTCCCTCCGAGCTTCAGCGTCGAGACAGCCAAGGAGCCTCTGATCGGGATCAAGCAGAAGCTAAGGGACACCGTTGCCCGGGTCCGGCGGATATCTGAACTCGCAGATGCCATTCTCGTCGCTGACATGAAGGACCCCGCGAGGCTGCAGCTGGCGAGCATCTACACAGCCGCGATCCTGAAGGACGAGCTCGGCGTCGAGGTCATACCCGTCATCCCGACCCGGGACATGAACCGCAAGGCGATCCGGTCGATGTTCCTCTCCTGCCTGTCGCTGGGGCTCGAATCCGTCTCCCTCGTCTGGGGCGACCGGTACGCCGAGGGCGACGGGACTAAGAACGTGTACGACTTTAGGTCGCTCGCCGAGGCCGTGGCCGAGGCGAGGGCCCTGGCAGAGAGGGCCGACGTCAACGCTACGCTCTTCTCTCCCGTCGACATCACGGCGCTCAACCACCCGAAGGGCCTGGGGATCGCCATGGCTCGCCTAGACGCGGGGAGCGACGTCCTACTCGCTCAACCCCCGACCTCCGACCTTCCTCGTACCCTGGAGCGGCACATCTCGCTCCTCGAGAAGAACCACCTCGAGAAGAAGGTCCTTCACAACATCTTCCCGTTCAGGTCGAGAGAGGACGTGCAGGCGTGCAGGGAGCGGTTCGGATGGGACCTGCCTCCGGAGCTGGACAGGATCGCGGCGGAGGGGGAGCGCAGGCTACTCAAGGAGGCGAAAGGGGTGACGGATGCCCTGAGGGACCGCGGTTTCCCCGGGGTCTACGTCTCGACGAGAGGGAAGCCCGAGCTCGCCCGATATATTTTGGACTAGACTCTCAGCCGAGTTGTCTCCCGACAAAGCCTAAATATCCTCAAACGTCGCGCAGCGAACGAAGAGAGTTATGTACGAAACAACTCCTCTCTCGTTATCCTTCGACAAACCAGCGCCAGACTTCGTGGTCCGGACATGAAAGCCCTCATCCTGGCGGGGGGGCAGGGACTTCGCCTGAGGCCCCTGACCGAGGACAAGCCCAAGCCGCTCGTCCTCCTCAACGAACGCCCGATAGCCGAGTGGCAGATCGACTGGCTCAAGAGGGAGGTGACCCTCGACGAGGTCGTCTTCCTCTGCGGCTACAAGTGGGACCGCCTGAAGGAGCACTTCGGTAACAGCTACGGGGGCGTAGCGGTCTCCTACAGCGTGGAGGATACCCCACTCGGGACGGGAGGCGCCATAAGGAAAGCGCTCAACGAACTTCACAACCCGTCCGAGAACGTGCTGGTGATGAATGGAGACATCATCACCTCGCTGCCGCTCAAGAGCATGGTCGCATCGCACGAGGCCCCGGGAACCCAGCCGACCGTCACCATGGCGCTCGTCCCCTACAAGTCCAGGTTCGGGATTGTCTACATCGACAAGCTGAAGGTAGTCAGAAAGTTCGAGGAGAAGCCCGAGTTCCCCGACGTCTGGATTAACGGAGGCGTCTATGTGATAAACCCCCAGAAGGTCATGAAGCACCTCCCCGAGACGGGCGACATCGAGAGGGAGACCTTCCCGAGGCTGGTCCAGTATGCCGAGATCGTGTCCTACCCATTCTACGGCTTCTGGAGCCTGATTGACTCGATCAAGGACCTCCACGAGGTCGAGTCCGAGATGAAGTCGCTCCAGGCGCAAAGCCAGGGTTAGGCGCGTCTTGACCCGGAGTCCCCTGAAGACTGCGGGTCTGCTTCTATTCGTGGGCGGGACGCAGTTCATCCTTTCGCTGACCGTCGCCGAGGCACTCTTCCCCGACTACAGCATCTCGGGGAACCACATCAGTGACCTCGGCGCGGACTGCAACCCGGGCTGCGCCATCATCCAGCCCTCCGCCACGATCTTCGACGTCAGCGTCTTCCTCCTGGGCCTCGCCGGCGTGGCCGCCGGTTATCTGATCTTCACGAGCCGCTACCGAGCGGTCGGCATCCTCACCATGCTCGGCAGCCTCGGAGCAATGGGCGTCGGGGTCTTCCCGGAGTCCACGGGCGGCCTGCACGTCCTGGTCTCTTTCGTCGCGTTCTTCTTCACAGGCCTCGCCGCCCTTTCGTCATACAGGGTCCTCAGACCACCTCTCTCCCTTCTCTCGGCCGTCCTCGGCGCGGTCACGCTCATGGCCCTGGTCCTCTACGCCAGCGGCGTATACCTCGGACTCGGTCCCGGGGGGATGGAAAGGATGGTCGCCTACCCGGCAGTCATCTGGGTCATCGGGGCGGGGGCGAACCTGATGAGCGCTTCTTCGGCCGAAAGGCCATAATCCTTATTATAGCACCTTGGAGAGCTTGCTTTGGCAAGGACAACAAGACCTTGCCATTAAGTTTTGTCTCAAAACTGAAGAACGCCTCCAACGTCTTTACCTTCCGCGACTTCATCCTGCTCCCCGGACGGAGCGACGTAGAGCCCCGCGACATCTCTCTCGCATCGAGCCTCACCAAGAAGATCACACTTGAGCTCCCCTTCGTCTCGTCCCCCATGGACACCGTCACCGAGTGGCGGCTCGCCCTCGAGATGGCAAGGCTGGGAGGCGCGGGTGTCATACACAGGAACCTGAGCGTAGAGGACCAGGTCGAGCAGGTAAGGAAGGTGAAGGCCTCGAAGCTGCAGGTCAAGAGCATGGACCCGCAGGGGAGGCCGCTTGTCGGCGCCTCCATTTCTCCTATGGATGTCGCTCGCTGCGAGGCCCTGGACAAGGTCGCTGATTTCCTGGTCGCCGACGTGGCCCACTTCCACAACTCCAACGTCCTCAGGGCCGCCGCCAAGGTGATACCGAACCTCAGCAAGGACTTCATCGCGGGGAACATCGGCACCAGGCGGGCCGTCCACGACATTGTCGCGGAGCTCCCCAGGGTCGACGGCTTCCGCGTGGGCATCGGTTCGGGGTCGGTGTGCATAACCTCTGAGGTTACGAGGGTCGGGGCGCCCACTCTCTTCGCCGTCGCCGAGGTAGCGACCGCGGCGAGCGAGCTCAACCTCGATATTCCGATAATAGCGGACGGAGGGATCAGGGGCTCCGGTGACGCGTCGCTCGCGTTCGCCGCAGGAGCCTCGACGGTGATGCTCGGCTCGGTCCTCGCCGGCACCGACGAGTCGCCAAGCAAGGTCGTCACGAAGAGCGGCCGGAAGATGAAGGTCCACAGGGGTATGGCGAGCGCCGCCGCCCGCAAGGCAAGGTTCGCGCTTGACCGCTACAGCGTCCCCGCCAAGGGCCTCGACGAAGGCGTCGAGGCGTACGTCGACTACGCCGGGCCCGCCGAGGAGGTACTGGGCGGCATGGCCAACGGGCTGAAGGCCTCCTTCGGGTACGCCGGAGCCAAGAGCATCCGCGACCTCTGGGGAGTCGCGACCTTCGGGCTCGTCTCGGCCGTCGGGTACACCGAGCTCGGAGTCCACTCGCTCACACTGAAAGGGGGAACATAGGCTGAAGGAAGATCTCCTGGACGGGGGCATCGCGGTCCTCGACTTCGGGGGTCAGTACTCGCACCTGATATGCCGGAGGATCAGGGCCCTCGGCGTATACGCGACACTCTTCAAGCACGACACCCCGATGGAAGACCTGCTGAGGATGAAGGTCGCCGGAGTGGTGCTCTCAGGTGGCCCCGCGAGCGTCTACTCCCCGTCCTCTCCGCATCCCGACGAGGCCCTGCTGCGCGGCCACATTCCGGTCCTGGGCATCTGCTACGGGTACCAGCTCATCGTCCAGGCTCACGGCGGCGAGGTCGAGCGGGCCTCAAGGAGGGAGTACGGGAAGTCCAGCCTCACGATCCTCGACCGGTCGGGCCTCTTCAGCGGGTTCTCCCAGGACAAGATCTCATGCTGGATGAGCCACAGCGACGCCGCGACAAGGCTCCCAGCGGGGATGTCCGTGCTCGGGGTCAGCGACAACTCCCCCTATGCCGCCGTCCAGTCCGCCGACGGGAGGCAGTTCGGCGTGCAGTTCCACCCCGAAGTGGCACACACCGAGAAGGGGAGCGCCATACTCTCGAACTTCGTCTTCAACGTCTGTGGCGCCAAGCGGGGCTGGAGTATGTCCAACTTCCTCGACGAGACCATCGCAGACCTCTCGGCCAGGATTGACGGCAGGGTGCTCTGCGCCGTCTCGGGGGGAGTCGACTCGTCAGTCGCGTCCGTCCTGCTTAACCGGGCGGTCGGAGACAAGCTCCAGTGCGTGTTCATCGACACCGGCCTCCTGCGGGAGGGTGAAGGCGCGGAGGTCTCAAAGTTCCTCAGGGAGGACCTCGGGGTGCCCATAGAGTTCGTCGACGCTTCGCGGGCCTTCCTCTCCGCCCTTGACGGCGTGGCCGAACCGGAGGAGAAGCGCCGGATCATCGGGAGGGTCTTCGCAGAGGCGTTCGAGAGATATGCGCGCGAACACGGTCCGTTCCGGTACCTCGCCCAGGGCACCCTCTACCCCGACGTGATCGAGAGCGGCCATTCGTCCGCACCCGCCTCTGTGATAAAGACCCACCACAACGTCGGCGGCCTCCCCAAGGGCCTCTCGATGGAGGTGGTGGAGCCCCTCCGCGCGCTCTACAAGGACGAGGTCCGGTCGCTCGGCGCCCTCCTCGGGCTGCCAGCGAAAGTCCTGCAGAGGCATCCCTTCCCCGGACCGGGCCTCGCCGTCAGAATCATCGGAGAGGTCACGCCGGAGAAGCTGAGGGTTTGCCGGCAGTCGAACAAGGTGGTGGAGGACGCCCTTGTCGAGGGCGGCGTCTACAACAAGGTCTGGCAGGGCTTCGCGTACGTCGGCGACGACAGGGTGACCGGCGTCCTGGGAGACGAGCGGAAGGTGGGCTACCAGGTAACGGTCAAGATAGTCGAGTCGATCGACGCCATGACCGCCGACTGGTACCGGGCCTCCAACGAGCTGCTGGAGAGCATCTCAGCCAAGATCACGAACGAGGTGGAAGGCGTCGTGAGCGTCGTCTATGCGATCTCCTCCAAGCCCCCGGCGACGATAGAGCCCCAGTGATAGAGAGATGCCACAGTTCCTCGGTCCCCAGACGAAGCTAGCCGAGCTGCACGTGCACCTAGGGAGCTCCGTGGACCCGGCCGTGATGTGGGAGATCGCCCACGCCCAGGGGATCAAGCTCCCGACGAAGGACTACTGGCGGTTCGTCGATATGATCACGGTCAACCCCCGCAAGGTGAAGTCGTTCGAGGACTACCTGCAGATGTTCAAGTGGACCGAGCTGATCCAGTCGTCCCCGCTCGCGATCGAGCAGTCGGTCTACCACACGATTGCGGGGGCCTACAGGAAGAACAACATCACCCTCCTCGAGCTCCGGTTCAACCCCATGAAGAGGAACAGGGGCGGTGAGCAGGACCTGGACCAGATCATGATGGCCGCGATACGGGGGATTGACCGGTCGTCCCTGGAGTACCCTGTCCGGACCGGCCTAATCATCTGCCTCGACAGGACCTTCAATCACGGGCAGAACGCGATACTCCTCGAGAAGGCGCTCCGCTACAAGAGCAGGGGCGTGGTCGGCATCGACATCGCCGGACCGCACAGCAACAAGTTCCACTACTCCGAGTGCAAGGACCTGTTCCGACGGGCGCGGGACGAGGGCCTCGGCCTGACGGTGCACGCCGGGGAGGACGAGGGTCACGGCTCCGTAAGGGAGGTGATCCGGTACCTCGACCCGGACAGGATAGGCCACGGGATCCGGTCCATCGAGAACGACAAGACGCTCCAGATGGTGCGGGAGAAGGGGATTACGCTGGAGGTGTGCCCTTCATCGAACCTCAACACCCGAGTCGTGAAGGGCGTCGGCCACATGAAGCAGATCTTCCGGGCGCTCGAGTCCCACCACATCAAGTACACGATCAACACCGACGGTCCCGAGATGCTCATGACCAACCTGAGGGGAGAGATCGACTTCCTCCTCCGGAACGGAATCCTGAACGAGGAGGACGTACTGAGAGCGAACCGGTACGCGTTCGCGGCCTCGTTCATAAAGTGACGTCCGCCCTCAATGGTAACGTATATCCCTCCGTGGCGCGCGCTGGGAGAAGCAGTTGGCACCCGGCAAGACCTCCACCGACGATTCCGACACCATAGACGAGACCGTCCTCGACGAGGGCTGCTTCTACCTGACGAAGCAGGGGATGACACCCAAGGAGATCGCCGTCCGCTTCGAGATCAGCGAGAGCCAGGTGGCCGAGAGGGCGAAGCGGTTTGAGAGGAGTCTCAAGGATGGCAAAATCCCCGAGGAGTCCGTCTCGACCGACTTCTGGAAGAGCATCCGCGAGGAGGCGGAGGGCAACGTCAAGGTCACCTTCGTCAGCGAGAAGGGCTTCCATCACTCGTGGAGGTCCGACCTGAGCAAGCTCGACGGCCCGACCCTGCTGTCGCTCTTCGAGTCATGCAAGAGCTTCCTCGACATGGACCCCAGCTCACGATTCCTCGAGTACAAGACGCCGAAGAACTACGACCCGCTCGCGATGCAGAGGGAGATAAGCAAGGCCGTGGTCGTGATCGGCGGCCTCCTCGACGAGAAGTGGAAGGCCGAGCAGAAGGACGGGAAGAAGAAGACCCCGCACGCCGACCACTAGGGCGCAGAAGGACCCCACAGTCTCCGCGGCGGATCCCGCCGCCCACCAAAGTCTTAAAATGAGGTCGCGGGAGAGGAAGAAACGGGAGGGTCAGCGGCCATCATGGATAACTTGTCAGTCGAAGGTCTCAGTTCCCTTGTGGCAAAGTTCCAGGGCAGGCACATGCTCGTCATCGGCGACCTCATCGTCAGCAGGTTCGTCGAGGTCTCCGCCCGGAAGCTCGCCCGCGAGGCCCCGGTCCCCGCCGGCGATTTTGTCAGTGAGACCCTCCTTCCTGGCGGCGCCGCGAACTTGGCCAAGGAGCTCACCTCGCTCGGCGCAAACGTCTCCGTCCTCGGAGCCGTCGGCGACGACGCGCAGGGCGCGTGGCTGAGGCAGGACCTTCAGAGGAACGGGATTGGCGTCAATGGGATCGCTATCGACAAGAACAGGCCGACCTCCCTGCGCACGTGGATAATGGTAAACCGTCTGCACTACCTGAGGATCGACCAGGAGACGAGGAAGGACGTCCCACAGGTCACCATGCGGGGGTTCGTCGACGCCGCGAAGGTCGAGATCCCGCAGGTCAACGCCGTCGTACTCTCGGACTACGACCGGGGCGTAATCAGTCCCGTCCTGATCGACGGCGTCGTCTCGGCCGCGAAGGAGGCCAAGAAGATCACGGTCGGCCAGCCGAAGATGCGTCACTATCTCGACTTCTCGGGGGTGACCTACCTCAAGTCCAACATCGAGGAGGCGACGCACGCCACCGGGATGAACATCGTCAACGAGACCAGCCTCCGAAACATGTGCGTCAACATAATGCAGCGCCTCGACTGCAAGGGGATGCTCATTACGAGAGGGGAGCAGGGGATGACCGTCTTCGACAGGGAACAGATCACCAACTTCCCGCCGATCTACGGGCGGCGGAACTTCTTCAGCAAGGTCGGCGTCAGGGACGCCATGACCGGCGTCTTCGCCCTCGGGGTCGCCGCCGGGGGGACCATTACCGAAGCAGCCTGCCTCAGCAACATCGCCGGTCCGCTGAGGTCGGACAAGGCAAGGAACGTCTCGCTCAACATCTCGGACTTCCAGTCAGGGTTCGACGAGGTGGGTGACTTTTTACAGCGCATCTCGCAGGCACCTGTGAGGAGATAGCGAGTTGGAGACCGCCCGAGAAGCCGCGAGGCTGCAGGAGATATCCCGGAACACCCGGAAGCTCATCCTCGGGACGCTCGCGGAGGCCGGCTCGGGGCACCCCGGAGGCTCGCTCTCCGCCGTCGAGCTCCTCGTCACGCTCTACTTCTACAAGATGAAGCACGACCCGAAGAACCCGCACTGGCCGGACCGGGACCGCTTCATCCTCAGCAAGGGCCACGCGGCCCCCCTGCTCTACTCGATCCTCGCAGAGGCGGGGTACTTCCCCGCCGAGGAGCTCCAGTCCCTCCGCAAGCTCGGCGCCCTCCTGCAGGGCCACCCGGACCTCAGGATTCCGGGAGTCGAGATGCCAGCCGGATCGGAGGGGATAGGGCTCTCCGTGGGGGTCGGCGAGGCGCTCGCAGCGAAGATCGACGGCAAGGGCTACCGGACATACGTCCTCATGGGAGACGGAGAGCAGCAGGAGGGCGAGGTCTGGGAGGCCGCGATGTCCGCCACTAAGTTCAAGCTAGACAACCTCACGGCCATCATCGACAGGAACGGGATCCAGCAGGACGGCCTGACCGAGCAGATAATGCCCCTCGAGCCCCTCGCCTCGAAGTGGCGGGCGTTCAACTGGAACGTCATCGAGGTAGACGGCTACGACTACCTGCAGCTGATCGACGCCTTCGACAACGCAGAGATGACAAAGCATCGGCCGACGATAATCATCGCCCACACAGTCAAGGGGAAGGGAATCTCGTTCATGGAGTGGTCCCCGGCCTACCACGGCACGCCACCGTCCAAGGACAAGATGACGGACATCTACAACGAGTTGAAATGAGAATGATGCCCACCAGAATCGCGCCGTCCATCCTAGCCTACGACCTGAGCAACCTTGGCGCTGGCCTGGACATCGCCGCCAGGGGCGGCGCCGACCAGATCCACCTCGACGTCATCGACGGAAGGTTCGCCCCGAACATCACGTTCGGTCCCGGGACGGTCAAGGCTCTCCGCCCGCGCTCCGGGATGAAGTTCGATACGCACCTCATGATCGCCGAGCCGCGCCTGTACATCGACAAGTTCATCGAGGCGGGCTCCGACCTCCTGACCTTCCAGGCCGAGGTCCTCGACGCCGCCGCCTTCGACCTCCTCTACTCGGTCGTTCGCTCGAGGGGGAAGGAGATGGGACTTGCCCTGAAGCCCGAGACTCAGCTCCCTGATTGGGCCCTGGACCGTCTCGACAGGCTCAGCGCCCTGTTGCTCCTCACCGTCAGCCCAGGCTTCAGCGGCCAGACGATGGACAAGAGAGTCTTTCCCAAGATAGAGCACCTCAGCTCCCTGGTCGCAGAGAGGGGCCTGAAGCTGGACCTTGAGATCGACGGAGGCATCGACGAGGGGAACGTGGGCGAGGTGGCGAAGCGGGGCGGGAACGTCTTCGTGGCGGGCGCAGGGGTCTACGGGAGACCTGACCCAGTGAGGGCGATCGGGGAGCTTCGGGCGAAGGCCCAGTCCGCGAGGGGTGGAAGTTGATGCTCGAGAAGCTCGGTTCGATGCGGACCGCCTATGGGGAGGCACTCCTGGAGCTGGGAGAGACCCACCCCAACGTGGTCGTCCTCGGTGCGGACACCACAGAGTCGATAAAGTCCGGGATGTTCGGGGCGAAGTTCCCCGAGCGGTTCTTCAACCTCGGGATCGCCGAGCAGAACCTGGTGGGGGTCGCGGCGGGGCTCGCGCTCGCGGGGAAGACAGCCTACGCCGGGACCTACGCGATCTTCGTCCCCGGGAAGTGCGTCGACCAGATACGGAACATCATCGCCTATGCCAACCTGGACGTCAAGCTCATCTGCTCGCACGGCGGGATTTCTGTGGGGCCCGACGGCGCCTCCCACCAGCAGCTGGAGGACATCGCGATCCTCCGCGCGATCCCCAAGATGAGGGTCGTCGTGCCCTCCGACGCTGTCTCCGTGAAGGGGATCGTAAAGTCGATCGCCGACATCCCGGGGCCGTTCTACGTGCGCATCACGCGGGGCATGGTTAAGGGGTCGTCGGTGCCCACGATCTATGAGGAGGGTTTCGACTACAAGCTCGGGAAGGCCAACGTCCTGAGGGACGGGAGCGACGTCGCGATCTTTGCCTGTGGGGTGATGGTCGCGGTGGCACTCCGGGCGGCCGAGTCCCTTGCGGCGAAGGGGATAAACGCGGCCGTGATAGACTCGCACACGGTGAAGCCGATCGACGAGGACCTGGTGCGGAAATACGCGAGACAGTGCGGGTCGATCGTCACCGCCGAGGAGCACAACGTGCTTGGAGGGCTTGGGTCGGCCATCTGCGAGGTCGTCACCGAGGACCATCCCGTGAAGGTCATCAGGGTGGGAGTCAAGGACAGGTTCGGGGAGAGCGGAGAGGCCCAGGAGCTCTTCAACAAGTACGGCCTGACCGCCGAGAAGATCGAGGAAGCGGTGATGACCGCGAGGAAGCCCTCGGTCTGACAGCGGAACCCGCACCCAAAGTCCTCTCAATGAACCGCCAAGACTTAAATCCGGTCGTCTGACCGCCCTTGCTTCCTTGGCGGACTCTCGGTTCGACTTCCTGAGCTCGTTCCTCAGGAAGAGGTACAAGCTCGTCCTTGTCGCTTGGATAGTCGCGCTCGTGATCTTCGGCACCCAGATACCCACGTTCTTCGGCGCGGTCTCCTACAACGTCGCCGGCTCCAACTTCGGTGGGCCGTCGAACGCCGAGTCGCAGCTCGCGCAGAACATCATCAGCGCGCAGTTTCCCTCCGCGAGTAGCAACGGCGGGAACGGCATCATCCTGGTTCTCCAGAACGACCAGATGTACTCGTCGTCCGTCCAGTCGGCCTTGATTGGGCTTAACAAGACGCTGGCCTCCGACCAGGCCTTCGGAGGGGCCTTTACCGGGATGAGCAGCATCTACTCCACAGAGTACTCGTTCCTGGTCTCGGTCATCCCTACGCTTATCCCCCAGGTAGCAGAGCTCAACGCGAGCCTCGCCTCTAAGATGGGGCAAGGGACGGGGTCTTCGCCGGCGACGACCTGGGACATCGCGTCGTCGCTCGTCGCTAACGCGACGGCGGCCTCGTTCGCCTCGTCTCCCCTTTTCACAGCCAGGGCTCCCGCACTCGCGGCACTCCTGGCGTCGTTCAGCACGGGCTTCAGCTCTATGCAGATTTCGGCCGGGATAAAGAACGCCGTCACGCAGGAGAGCTACCCGCAATATCCCTTTGTGCTTTCGCACTCGATCACCCGGAACTTCGTGAGCCCGGACAACGGGACGATGATCGTGATCTACAACTTCTCGGTCCTGCCGACCGAAAAAATGATCGCCGCCTTCAGGGCCGACGTTACGGGCTCGAGCGTCCCGTCGCTGGGGACCTACTACGTCACCGGTGGCGCGGTGCTCACCTCTGACATCACCAAGGTCTTCGGCCCGGTCATCGGCATCACCATCGTCCCGGGCGTAATCGCCTCGCTGGCGATCGTGGGCCTGCTGCTCCTCGCCCCCCTCGCCGCGATCATCCCTGTGTTGGTGGGAGGGGTAGCCATCGCGATCGCGTTGCCGGTGATCTACTATGGGGTCGTCGACATCGGCCACGGGACGCTTACCTTCCTCACCCCGTCGCTCACGGTCCTGCTCGTGCTGGGTCTCGCGGTCGACTACTCTGTCCTCCAGCTCCGGAGGACCAGGGAGGAGAGGTCGAAGGGCGCCTCGACCGAGGAGAGCGTCGCGATATCGATGCGCTGGGCGGGCCAGGCGGTCCTCACGGCGGGTGTGACGGTAGTAGTCGCGTACATAGTCATGGCCCTCGCGAACGTCCCACTCTTCAGCGGCGTCGGGACGGCGATTGCCATCGCAGTCTCCATCCTGATTGCAGCGGCGCTCACGCTGCTCCCCTCGCTCGAGCTCGCGCTGAAGGACAGGCTCTTCTGGCCCGGGCTGAAGATCCACAAGGACGTCAAGAAGTCCAAGTTCAGCCGAGTGAGGAGGATTGGCGACCGGACGCTAAGGAGGAAGTTCGCGGTCGTGGTGGTCGTGGCCGCGCTCGCGAGCGGTGCGCTCTACGTCACGCTGAGCACCCCGAGCGGAGCCGACATCCTGAAGCTCTTCCCAGACTTCCCGAGCAACCACGGGCTGACCGTGCTGACCGACAACCTTGGGAGCGCGACGACCGACCCGGCGGTCATAGTCGTCACGACGAAGACTCCCATCCTCTACGGCTCCGACCAGTTCAACCAGACCCTGATGAAACAGCTCGAGCAGATAAGCTCGGCCGCGGCGTCGGTCAGCGGCGTCGTCTCGGTGACAGGGCCCACTCGCCCCTACGGGTCACCCTTCAACTACACCGGGGTCCTGGCGCTGCCCCAGCCCGAGAAGTCGCAGTACCTCGCCGGCATGCTCTCGGATATCGGGCAGAACAACGCGACGGCCCAGATCCTCGTAGGGCTCCAGAGCGACGCCCAGAGCCAGGCAGCGATCAACACCCTCCTGAAGGTGGAGTCGACCATCGGGAAGCTCTCGACGGTCGAGGGCGTCTCGGTCTACTACGGGGGCACGACCCAGTCGACCTACGACAACCAGTCCTTCCTGAACGGGATACTGCCGGAGGTGGTGGTCGTGCTAGCCGCGGCGATCTACGTGATACTGTTCATCCAGCTCAGGTCTGCCTTCACGCCGGTGCGCCTCGTGGTGACCATCCTCTGCAGCGTGGCCTTCTCGCTCGCGCTCCTCTCGATCATCTTCTACTACGCCTTGGACCTCCCCGTGCTCGACTTCGCCCCGCTCTTCGTCGTCGTGACGATGCTCGGTGTCGGGATCGACTACGACATCTTCTTCGTCACCAGGATCAGGGAGGAGGCCATGAAGGGGAAGACCGACGACGATGCAATAAAGTCGGCCCTCCAAAAGACGTGGGTCACAATCTTCGGGCTAGGCCTCGTGCTCGCGACCGTCTTCTTCTCCTTCGTCGCCACGGACATCGCCCTTCTGGCAGAGATAGGCTTCGTCGTAGCAGCGGCGGTGGTAATAGACGTCGGCGTGGTCATACTCTTCTTCGTGCCCGCGCTCATGGGGATCGCGGAGCGGTTCAACTGGTGGCCCTCCGAGCTCTCCAAGCGCGAGACGCGCCCAGAGGACCCAGAGGCCGTGGACTAGACCGTCTCCCTCAGTCCGTGAGCCAGGTGACCTTTTCGCGGAAAGGGGTCCTCCTGCCTGGAGGGACCGCCCCGGATGCGTACCCGACGTAGACCATGCCGATCAGAGTCTCCGACTCGGACATCCCGAAGAAGCTCTTCACCCCCGCCGAATAGGAGTGCGAACCGGTCCTCACCGAGGTCGCCAGCCCAAGCGAGTGGGCCGCCAATAGCATGTTCTGCAGGGCCGCGCCCGCCGCCACCGTCTCCTCCTGGGGGACGACGTTCTCCCCCTTCCCCGGCGAGCCTATCAGCGCGATCACTACCGGCGAGGAGAGCGGCTTGTCGCGCTCCTTCTCGAGCCGTTCGTTCGGGACCGGGCCTGCCCCATCGCCGGCCATCGCGGCGGCGAGGACCACACCGAGCCTCCTCCTTGCGTCCTTCTCCAGGACGACGAACCTCCAGGGTTCGGTCATGTGGTGGCTGGGCGCCCAGGTCGCCGCCTCTATCATCGCCTCGATATCGGCCCGCGGGGGCGCGCGGCCCGCGTCCATCTTCTTGACCGTCCTCCGGGCCCCGATGGCATCGATGACCTCGTTCATCCCGCGCGGGAGCGGCCCACGACGGTAGATAAGCTGGACCGGAGGCGCGACCTAGAACTTAAATAGAAAATTGGGGCCTATTTAGAACGATGAAGTTCTACCTCGACACCGCCAACCTGGCTTCGATAAGGAAGTACAACCAGATGGGCCTCGTGGACGGCGTGACCACCAACCCTTCGCTCGTGGCCAAGGAGCAGGGCGTCTTCGAGGAGATAATCGCTTCGATCTGCAAGGAGGTCAACGGCCCGGTCAGCGCCGAGGTCGTCTCCACAGACCACGACGGGATGGTCTCGGAGGCCAAGCACCTGGCGAAGATAGCACCCAACGTCGTCGTCAAGATACCGATGATTCCCGAGGGCCTCAGGGCCACGAGGACCGTCAGCTCGATGGGTATCCCCGTCAACGTGACGCTCGTCTTCTCGGCCAACCAGGGCCTGCTCGCGGCCAAGGCCGGCGCCTCTTACATCAGCCCGTTCATCGGGAGACTCGACGACATCGGCCAGAGGGGGATGGAGGTCATAGAGGACCTCGTGGTGATCAAGCGGAACTACGGCCTGAAGGCGGAGATCCTGGTCGCGAGCATCAGGGGGCCGCAGCACGTCCTCGAAGCCGCGAAGCTGGGCGCCGGGATAGCCACGATGCCCCCGGACGTCATGGAGAAGATGATGATGCACCCGCTCACCGACGCCGGGTTGAAGAAGTTCCTGGACGACTGGAATAGGGCAAAGAAGGAGAAGCCCTCCCTGACGGTCTGACCCGGCCCCTCTCCAACCCTTCACGCCCCTGTCACGGTAGCAGTATGCCCTAACAATCGAGGCAAAGGTTTTAACGACTCTCCGCCCTCTACCGTAATCATGCCTAAGACATACACGCTACCACCTCTACCATACGCGTACAACGCGCTGGAGCCGTACATATCGCAACAGATCATGACGCTGCACCACGACAAGCACCACAACGCCTACGTGACCGGTGCGAACGCGGCGCTCGACAAGCTCGAGAAGGCCCGGGCTGGCACCCTCCAGATAGACATCAAGGGGACCCTCAGGGACCTGTCCTTCAACGTCGGCGGTCACAAACTCCACTCCATCTTCTGGACGAACATGGCGGCCGCAGGGAAGGGGGGAGGCGGCGCGCCGACCGGCAAGCTCGCCGACAAGATCACGGCGGACTTCGGGTCCGTCGACAAGTTCAAGGCCCAGTTCAGCGACGCGGCCAAGGCGGTCGAGGGCTCGGGATGGGCGCTGCTGCTCTACGACCACGAGATCGACTCGCTGGTCCTGACCCAGGTCGAGAAGCAGAACTTCATGCACCTGCCAGAGCTGCCGATACTTCTGAGCATCGACGTTTGGGAGCACGCATATTATTTGCAGTATTTGAACGACCGCGCAAAGTACGTGGAGGCCTGGTGGAACGTCGTCAATTGGGAAGACGTTGGGAAGCGCCTCGAAAAAGCAATCAAGTAGGAATCACCAAAACTCAATCGTTCAAGCTTGGGGCGAGCCGCCCTTTGATGGCCGGCTCGTCTTCTTTTGTTTCTTAATTTCGTATTCGATGCGTGCCCTTTCTCTGAACTCCGCAACTCCTGCCCGTATTTCGCGCTTCAAGCTCAGGAGTGCGGCTTCGGTGGTGTCCCAGTTGTCCTTGGTCATCGAGATCGCCACTCGCTTCTTCTGCACCTTCTCCCAGTGTCTGTTAGGCAATTCTTTGAGCAGCCCAATCGCGTCCTCGGTGCGTTGAACATCCAGACGCCACATGTCGTGCCGGTATGTGATTCCTTGTGGCGTGGTGAAGCCGGCTTCATAAGGGCGGTGAAGACCTGATGGGAAGTAACCGAGGGTCTCTAGAGCTTTCTTCAGCGAGGCTAGTAGACGTTCGTTGATACTCCCTATGTCCAGTCTGACCCTTGCGAAGCCATCGTACCTTCCAACGTTGATGTGGCCGTCAGCGTCGAATAGACCAGCAAGCCACCTCGCAAAAAGCGATCTGGAAGCTGCGTAACGCGACAATGCTTCCTCTGACTCCGAGAGCAAAAACCGGAACGAGTTATCAAGTCGAACCGCGACCCTCCACTTGTAACCACGTTCACCATCCAACATTGGATACTGGTAGACCTTCCCGTATCTATCGAACAGATCGGAGAACAAGCTGGCAAAGGCAGGATGAGTCGTAGTCGACGTCACCATCACCGCCGTCCCGCTCACCTGCCAGGCCGTCAGGTCGCCGTTCTTGAACCCGGTCGTGTACGCGCGGTCCTCCTCTGTCCCGTCGAACGGCCTCCGCCTGTGCTTCGACCGCGCCTCGGCGGAGTTGCTCTGGGCCTCGGCCACGGTCCTAGTGGGGATCTCAAGAGAGCGGCACAGCCCCCAGATGGCGAAGTACGACCTCCCCACCTCTTTCGAGATCTGCAGCAGTGATACCTTCTTCCCGTTGTGCAGCCCGTCGAGCACCCTCCTGATCTTCTCCTTCTCTTCCTCGCTCAGCCACCTCAGGTCGACCCTCTTCGACGCGGCAAGGAACGACAGCACCTCCCTCTCCTCCGACGTGTACTCCACCCCGGCCGGCTCCGGCTCGTGACCGTCCTCGTCTCCCAAGGTTTCCCGGGACAAACCCGCGTTTTCTATTTATCCGCCAACCGCCGGTCGGACTCCTTATAGCGAGTCCCGACCTACAAAGGGCCAATGGGCGAGTTCACCATCAACACGGAAGGCGTCCCCTTCAACCTCCGGTACACCCTGGAGTCCGGCCAGTCCTTCCGCTGGCAGGAGAGGGGGGAGTGGTGGGTCGGGGTGCTGGGCCACGGGGTCGTCAAGCTCAAGCAGGAGGGGGCCGCCCTCGTCTGCGTCTCGAGCTCGGACGCGCTCGACAGCCACGCCCTCTACGACTACCTCGGGCTCGGGTCGGACCTCGAGCGCATCCTCGCGTCCATAATGAAGGACGGGAAGATCACCGAGGCCGTCCAGAAGTTCTACGGGCTCCGAATCCTGAAGCAGGACGTCTGGGAGTGCCTCCTCTCGTTCGCCATCGCCACGAACTCCAACATCCCGCGCATCAGGGGGATGGTCTCGAACCTCTGCAACCGCCTCGGCGACGCGGTCGATTTCGAGGGCAACGCCTACTCCCTCTTCCCCACCGCCGACAGGGTCGCGCAGGCCGAGCTCCCGGACCTGGCCGCGTGCGGACTCGGGTATCGGGCGAAGTTCGTAAAGTCGATCGCGGAGTCGGTCAGCCTGGGCAGGGTGAACCTCGATGAGCTGCGCCTCCACGACTACGCGAAGGCGAGGGAGCTCTTGATCGAGGACCTCCCCGAGAGGAAGACCCTGATGGGGATCGGGCCCAAGGTCGCGGACTGCGTCCTCCTCTTCTCCTGCGACAAGGACTCGGCCTTCCCCATAGACGTCTGGGTGGCTAGGGTCCTCGACGGAAACTACCCACACCTCTTCGAGGGCGACCTAAAAGAGAGGCTCGCGTCGGCGGTATCCGGGAAGACGAGCCTATCACTGGCGACCTACGATCGCCTGTCGGCGAGCGCCCGCGCCTACTTCGGAGAGTTCGCGGGCTACGCCCAGCAGTACCTGTTCCACTACGAAAGGATGAAGGACTGAGCCGCGCCTAGGCGGACTTCTTTGCCTTCACGGCCTTCTTGGGCTTCTTCGCCTTCTTCTTCGCGGGCTTCTCGGCCTTCTCTTCAGCCGCGACCTTGGCCTTCTTCGGCGCCGGCACGTACCAGCCCTTCAGCATCGAGACGTTGCTCTCGAGGACGCTCCTCCTCTTGGGGTCCAGCGGCACTCCGGCCTTCTTTGCGACTATGAACGTCATTCCCGCCGACTCGAGCTCTCCCCGCGAGTAGCCCCGGGCGACCCGCTCTATCATCTCGTACTCGTGCCTAGCGAGGACGAACGGCGCCGGCGCAGGTTCCTGCTCGGCGATCGCCTTCGCGGCCCGCCGCGCAGACGCCTTCTTGGCTGCCGCTTGCTTCTTCCTTACCGGAGCCTTCCTGACGCTCTGCTTCTTGGCAGGTGCCTTCTTGGCCGCCTTCTCGCTCATGTTCTTGTCACGCCCGGCCCGCGGACTTTAAAAGCAGTTCCCTCGGCGCGACTTCCCATCCGGTGCCGCCGGAGTTGCCGCCCGAACCCTCGCGGGTTCTGGTAACTTAGCTGGTGCGGAAAGGATCGGCACCAGTCGGTTAACAGCACAATTTCATAAGAAACGGGTTGGAAGTGTCGGGTATGGTAACTACCGAGCAGGCGATACTGATATTCACGATACTGGAAGCAACAGCCCTCGTTCTAATGTTCTCTTTCGGAGAGGACATCTACTCCCGTTTTTTATTAAGCCCAATATCAAAATCTCCGGAAACAACGAGCATTATACTACACTAGAGTATGGGAAAGGCCCTCTTGCTTTCTTCATGACCTTTCAGAACAAGGGCGCACCCATAGAACAGGTCGAAGTCGAGATAAGAATATGGAGACCTGACGAACCCTCAAAATCGGTTACGGGGATCTACCTGCCGCTCGGATGGCAAGGTCGTTCTCCGTTCGCGGAGGTCAAGGCGGTGGGTAAGGTCTGGCCTAGACTGAAAAAGAAGGACAGCGCGTTCACTTGGCTCGCGCTACAGCATGACATCAACGGGGAGCTAGTCTGGGAGGTTCCCTTTGAAGGCCAAGCGAAGAGCAAGACCTTGAGCAACGGAAATGTGTTTGAGCTTGACATACTTCTATCATGGGATAAGGAAGGCGGCAAGGAGAAAGGCGAGAAGTATTGGAGCTTCCCCATGAAGGTTGAGCAAGATGGAATAGAGATTATCGGGATGGACCACGTCTATCTTGCTGACATGAGCAAAGTAGCCTACTATGAAGGTTAAGACTTTGACAGATATTCGCTACAAATCGTCCGCATCACTTCAGGTATGGAGTCAAGAGCGCGTCTCTTACGCTCCGCTTCAAGCCTCTTCTCAAGCTCCTCCGTTATTGCGACCGTGTATTTCTTCATCATACGGCTTAGCCACATTCAAGCCCGTATATAATCATACGTCTATGGATGGCGATAGAAGATATGTTCATATGGGTGGCTATAGATGGCTATGGCATGTCACGCGGGAAATGGAAAGCTGTGAGCCGGATTCAGAAGTGCCGAAGAATGAGGGGTTGGTAAGGATGAACCCCTCTCCCATTTTTGATTCACGTATTGCGAAGGGTCAGGCCATCGCCAAGGTAGAATCCAACGTCCGGAGGATTGACCAGAATGAATACCGCGTAAGGTCTCAGAGCGGGAGCGGGGAGTATGAGGTCGTTTCAACGGAGGCGGGTTGGAACTGCTCTTGCCCTGACTTCGCTTTCAGAGGCGTGAAGTGCAAGCACGCCATCGCGGTTGAACTCTCGTTACTGATTAGGCGACGAATAGAGAACGCGAGGCGCGTCGTGCCTCTCACCTATCAGGCGTGCCTATGCTGTGGCTCGGAGAGAATCAAGCGCGACGGCTTGCTCCACAACAAGAGCGGAGACATCCAGCGTTAGAGTGCCTCGCGTGCGGGAAAAGGTTCACCAAGAATCTCGGCTTTGAGCGGATGCGATCAAGCCCTCAGGCAATCACTATGGCGATGCAAGTCTACTTCGGGGGGGCGAGCCTTCGCAACGTCCAAAAGGCTCTCGCGCTCCAAGGCGTGAAGGTCTCCCACGTTGCCATCTTCAAGTGGATTCGGAAGTATGTCGGGCTGATGCAGGAATACATCTCCACGACGGAGCCGAACGTCTCGGACACATGGAGGGCCGACGAGCTATATCTCAAGGTCAAAGGAGACATGAAGTATCTCTTCGCGGTGATGGACGACGAGACCCGCTACTGGATTGCCCAAGAGGTCTCGAACGTCAAGCAAGGTGCGAACGCTGACCGCCTCTTCATGAAGGCGAAGAATGTCGCGGGCAAGGCACCGGAGACAATCATAACCGACGCTCTCCCGTCCTACATGATGGCAGCGGGTCTCAACTATCCCCACGCGACCCACATCAGAGAAATCGCGTTCGCGGGTGGCATCCACAACAACAAGATGGAACGCATGAACGGGGAGATTCGGGACAGGGAAAAGACGATGCGCGGTCTCAAGGTCACGGACACGCCAATCTTGGGAGGGATGC
Source organism: Candidatus Gagatemarchaeum stordalenia (assembly GCA_003164815.1). Lineage (GTDB taxonomy): Archaea > Thermoproteota > Nitrososphaeria > Nitrososphaerales > Gagatemarchaeaceae > Gagatemarchaeum > Gagatemarchaeum stordalenia. The sequence goes on along the minus strand of PLUF01000043.1, from coordinate 152 downwards.
AAATCTATCACAACTTCGTTAGGCCGCACCAAGGCTTGAACGGAGACACACCAGCGGACAGAGCGGGAATCAGAGTCGAGGGCACGGACAAATTCATGACGCTAATCCAGAACGCCCAGCACCAGAGAGTTATTGATAACGGCATAATTGTC
>PLUF01000099.1 GCA_003164815.1 Candidatus Gagatemarchaeum stordalenia | reverse complement strand
ATCTCGGCACAATCCCATCAACTGGTTTCGGACAAAACTATTAATCACGTCGGAAGGAAAACGACCTCGCGAGGTTCGGCACGCTTGACACCGACAACTGGTGGGCTATCCCGAAAGATGCTCGCGGTCGCGATTGCGGTGGTCGTCATTGCAGCGTCCCTGACAGTCGTCATAGCGTACTCGGATGAGAGGAACTCGAAGGTGAGTGCCCTCCCTACCACATCATCTTCCTCTTCTTCGTCGGTCTCCGAGTCCTCAACGTCATATTCGACCGTCAGCTCTCCCCCCGCTGAGTGTCCCGGCCGACAAAGCTCTGGCTTCGGGTTCGGGTTCGTGACCACGGGACCGACCTCCCCCGCAGTGATTTGCGTCCAGCTATACTACTACAACTCCGTCGCACCGCTGACCATTAACCTCACCAGCGTCTTGTCAATCCAGGCGGTTCAGTACATCCCTAACGGGAGCGTCGACTACCCTCGCTCCTTCAACGGCGCATCGAACTTCACGATTACCACGAGTCAAACCCAGCTGGTCATAGGAGGACCGACCAACGAGAACGAGGGGACCACGGTAGCATTCGCGATCACCTACAAGGCGGGAGCCAGCGGCATCTACGAACTCGGGCTCTTCTCGTCCAGCGGCCTGGGCGCGTACATGCTCGGCGCTCAGGAACCTGAGTCGTGCGGGGCTTACGGAGAAATCCTAGCAGGGTCCTCCGGTCTACCGAACTATGCGCAGGAGCAGGTCGGCTGCATCACGTTCGACACCTCATCCGCCTCCATCGCCATCCCCGGAATCCCATACCAACTGATTCCCGGCACCTACTTCCAGATACTCGGCCTGACCAACTCGAGCGGCATAGAAGTTCTGCCTTGAAGAACGGTTCTGTTCGGACAAAACTATTACAGAAGGCGCATAATGAAACTGATGAAGGGGTTCACATGTGCGAGCCACAAGAATAGCTCTCAGCTTGGCGGCAGCCATCGCTTTCCTTGTCCTCTTCCTTGTTCCGGTTGTGCCGATCTCCGTCTCTGCCCCAGTTTGTAACAGCTCTACGGTGTTCGCCGGACCCGGATGCGCGACGTGGTACTCCGCGCCAGGTTCCTCCTCTGCATCGGTGATCTACGCGTACCTCGGCATCGGCGCCGTCAGGGTGGTCGACATGTCGCCTCTGCTGATTGGACCCCTGAGCTACAGGTACTGCGTGATGGTCGGGAATCCTGGTACGATGTGCGGCCAAGCGATGCAGCGGATTGGGAACGAAATCAGGACGCCCGTATGAAGCTAATCACGAAGGCGCAATGGGCCCTATACATGGCTGAATCTTTTCTTCTCAACTCTTATCTCGTAGCAGAATCTTGAGTATCAACACGGCACCTGGCTCACAAAGTCGTCCGCGTATATCCACGACTGTGGCATTCATTCTCATAGTCGTGCTAGTGGTAGCGGCAATAGCAGGCGTAGCCATCTACACGGCACAAATCATCAGTCCCTGCGACCAGGCGTACAGATACGCCTATTCCATAGGTCTGCCCTTTGCGTACTCCGTTGCCGGCCTCCCGACCAGCCTGAATCAACCCATAAAGACCGTGACATGGTGCTTCTACAACAAGACCACGGGAGAGCTCGAGAACCGCTATCAGACCGACTTGATTCCCGATGTGCCCATAGCATCAGCCGATGGCTTGTATGCCGTCACGACTTCGCATGGATGGCCCGGGGGACCGAGTGGGTCGAGCGCCCAGGGCCCGGTCTACCTCTTCAACAAAGAGGGCCAGATAGAATGGACCTTCTCGCAGGCGCAAGACGAGGTGGAAATCAACGGCAACGGCTCCGTGATAATCGCGAACGACCCCGGCCTCTACTACATAGACGGGCAGGGCAAGGTCCTGTGGAACTACACCGGCTACGACTCGTTCTCGGTCGTCCTCGTCGACAACGGGTCAGAGGTCGTCGACGGCGTCACCGGGGTTCTCTTCCCCAGCCACAGCTTCTTCGGGAGCGACCTGGTCATGTTCGACTCTCACGGCCAGGTGCTCTGGAACATCAGCAACCCTGACCAGTCGTTCGGCAGCGGAGGAGATGTCGCCGTCTCCGGGGACCACCTAGCTGTGGGCTGGTCCTCCACAGGGACGAACGGCACCCTCTACTACTACGACTTGAACGGGACCATGGTCTGGCAGAGACACGTGAGCAGCGACATCCTGGGCGTGAGCTTCGAGGGCAACGGCTCGACCATTTTCATGCAGGCGAACTACGGCAACTCCACCTACGACCTCTCGGGGAACGTCCTCCAGAATCAGACCTACCCATCGGCCTAGTCGTCTCCGGCGGAGGCGCAATGAACCCTATGCATGGCACTGTCATTCTTACGGCATCTCAGGTCAATCAAGGCTAGATGTTTCGCCGCTCGCTCGGACAAAACTATTAATCAGAAATCCCGGTCGCAACCTACGAGTTGGGATGACACAGCCACGGCGGGGCATCGGGACAATAGCCATCGGCATAGTCGTAATCGCGATCATATTGATTGCGGCGGTGGGCGTCATTTCACTTACATCTCAGCCATCCAAGGTCGCTACAACCAGTTCATCGACCACCGCTTCCGAGGCATCTTCGTCTTCTAGCAGCGCCGGCCAGACAATGACGACCTCGACATCCACCTCGACCCAGCCCACAGGCGGCACAGAACCATCCATCTCCAGCGTCCTCGCGGCCAACGTCACGATTAGCGGATTTCCGGGGGAGATTGCGGTGAACCCGAACACCAACAGGATCTACCTCTCTGATGTGTTCGCGAACGAGCTGACGATCCTGGATGCGTCGACCCACTCCGTAATGGGCACGATCACCCTGCCCGGAACGGCCCAATCTGGCCTCGCTGTCGACACTACGAGCAACACGGTGTACGTTCCAGTTGCGGGGTGCACAAACGAGCTGAACGCATCCAACAGTTGCGACTCCGGCCCCGGCCGCGCCGGACAAGGGGGAATCGTCGCGATTAATGGCACGACCGACAGCGTCATCGGCGAGTATCACTTCGATGTCGGAGCGCTCGCGGTTGACCCGAGCACGGGCGTCCTCTACGGAATCTCAGAGAATACCGGCCTCAGTTCTCAAGCTTCGGGGTTCCTCCTTGAGATCAATGGGGTTTCGGGTTCGCTCATCGCAAACATCTCACTGGGTGCGGGTCCCCTGAACCTTGCTGTGAACGTAAAGACGAACATGGTCTACGTCACGGCCTGCAAAGAGATTCCTCTGTCCTGCCTGGGAGCAGAGGTGCTGCTAGTCAACGGGGCGAGTCACAGCTTGCAGTCCGCGACCCCGCTGAACTTCAACGCCCTCAACTTCAACTTGGTCGTCGATCCGTCCACCAACACGGTATACACGATGGGCGAAGATGGACCAAACCTCACACTGGTGGCCATGGACGGGTCCTCCGGCAAGGTGGACTACTCGCAGGCTGTTGGATCGTCCTGCGCAGGCGCAGGAGGGGGCACGTTGACGATTAACACGGCATCAGGCCTGATCTACGCGGCCTTTGACAGCCAGTTGTTCTTCTTGGTCATTAGTGCGTCTACGGGGCAGACCGTGAACATGCTGTCTACTCCAGCGTGGTTCCAAGCTGCCACTTTCAATCCGGCTACATCACAAGCCTACATGACGAGCGAGGGCCAAAACCAGAAGGTCGGGTACCTGCTGATAGTACCCGGTGTACTGAACGAGAGCTACGTCAACATCAGCCTGCTGCAGCTCGGAATCTGCCTTCCATAGGTGATTGCACGCGTGGTTGAGGAAGGTGCGAGCTAAGGTTTGCCTTCGCTGCTCGCTTCATGCCACTCGCATTAGCAGCCCGCATTGTAATACACCTTGTCCGAACTTTAGAATCTCTGTGGATTCACGATTCTGGAACCACTTTGAGGAGCGTTTTTGCATCGCATCCCCCCAGTCCACTCTCAATTCACAATCTAGCGGATTCTGCAGATCTCGGGGTCTCCCTCTTGTGAACCGACGAATCGTGCCTCGCGATTACGTTTTCGACCTTGGCACGACCCGTTCTGACCGCGGCCGATATGGCCGCGGCGTCCAGACCACGATCGAATCTGAACCCGAGTATCTGGTCCGTCGTGTCGTAGCCGAGCCCGGCGTCGACCCTCTTGTGCGACGCCCAAGTCTTCGAGCTCCTCTTCTTCGCGACTATCCGCCGGTTTATGCCCAGGACCTCGCCGAGCTTTCTGACCTCCGTCTTGTGGAGGTCGCCGATTGGGAGGATGTCAGCTCCCCCATCGCCGTACTTGGTGAAGTGACCCAGCAGGATTTCGGACTTGTCGGCGGTCCCCACGACCAGCCCGTTGAGCAGGTTCGCGTGGTAATACAACAGGGACATCCTGATCCTCTCGCTGAGGTTATCCTCGGACACCTTGTTGACCTCAAGGGACTTCATGAAAGACTTCTGGATTGGGGCGATATCGAACTGCCTGGTCTCAAGGCAGAGCTCACTCGCGACTGTCTTCGCGTCCGACACGTACTCGTCGGGGGCCGTCCGCAGGTCGGGCATGATTAGACCCGTTACCCTCCTGTCCCGAGCGCCTCCACACAGAGGTAGGCCGCGACAGCGGAGTCCACCTCGCCGTCGAGCCCTACGAGAACCCCGTCGGTCTGGGATTCCTCTACCTTCCTCCTGATGAAATGGGTGATCTTCTTCTTGACTTCGGAGAGGTCCAGCGCTGCGTTTTGCAATGCTGCGAAGGTGAACGCCATCCGAGAAATAGTTTTTCTATGGGACGATTCTGTGACGCAATCAATGAAGCAACGTGACCTCGCGGATCGTCTCTTCTGGATGGCGAACGAGGACGAGATAAAGAACGCGAGCACGACCGACGTATACTTCATCAACACGAAAGAGGTCCTCGCCAAGAACCACATAGACACCAAGGTGGTGATGGAGGTCTTCGCGCGAGACCTTCCATACCCCGGAATCTGGGGGGTCCTGACGGGAGTCTACGAGGTCGCCAAGCTACTGGAGGGCGTCCCGGTCGACCTCTGGTCCTTCGACGAGGGCTCGATTTTCCTCGCTGACGCGAAGACGACGTTCTACGAGCCGGTCATGACGATAACCGGCAGGTACCGCGACTTCGTCGAGTACGAGAACCCCCTGCTGGGTCTGATCTCCTCCTCGACGAGCATCTCCACCAAGGCTGCCCGTTTCCGGGCGGCCGCAGGCGACAAGAGCCTGATCAGCTTCGGGACGCGGAGAGCACACCCGGCGATGGCCCCCCTCATCGAGCGCGCCTGCTACGTCGCCGGCTTCGACAGCGTCTCCAACGTGCTCGGAGCGAAGCTGCTGGGGCTCGAGCCTGCGGGTACCATGCCGCACGCGCTGGTACAGGTCATCGGCGACCAGGCGGAGGCGTGGCTCCTCTTCGACAAGACCATCCAGAAGTCGGTCCCGAGGATAGCCCTCATAGACACATTCTGGGATGAGAAGTCGGAAGCGATCAAGGCGTTCGAGACCCTCGGCCGAGACCTGTGGGGCGTTAGAATCGACACCCCGAGCTCGCGCCGGGGAGACCTGCGCAAGATCATCGAGGAGGTGAGGTGGGAGCTGAACATAAGGGGAGGCAAGGACGTGAAGATAATCGTGTCAGGCAGGCTGAGCGAGGAGAACATCATCCAGCTGCAGGACCTCGTAGACGGATTCGGCGTCGGGACGGCAGTCGCCTACCCGCCCGTGATCGACTTCAGCGCCAAGATCGTCGAGGTGGACGACAAAGGGAAGCGCAGCTTCAGGGCAAAGAGGGGCGGACTGGGCGGGCGCAAGGAAGTCTTCAGGAGGCGGGGATTCAAGGACACCGTCGCCCTCGCTGGGACCGCTCCCCCCAGGGGATCTGCAACGCTCCTGAAGCAGATAATGCGCGGGGGCAAGATCATCTCCGACTTCAAATCGCCGGCCGAGATCCGGGCTCAGGTGCTGAAGGACATACGGGCAATCCGCGAATCCGAGCCTGAGCTGGGCTGGATGTAGGGCTTGACGGCGAAGCCGGCGCTCATCGTCGTGGACCTTCAGAGGGATTTCTGCCCGGGAGGGGCGCTACCGGTAAGGGAGGGAGACAGGGTGATAGAGCCGATAAACGCGCTCGTGGACCTCTTTCACGAGAAGGGCCTGCCGGTCCTCTACACACGTGACTGGCATCCGAAGGACCACGTGTCGTTCAAGCCGAACGGCGGGATGTGGCCGCCACATGCGATTAGGGGCACCCCGGGCGCCCGGTTTCCCCCTACCCTCCACGTGCCTCACGGAGCCGCGATAATCGACAAGGCGACCAGCAGGGACGCCGAGGCCTACTCGGGCTTCCAGGGTACCGACCTCGCCGAACGCCTCAGGCGGTCTGGAGTGGAGGAGCTCTACATAGTCGGTCTGGCCACCGACTACTGCGTCAAGAACACCGTGACGGACGGCATCGCGGCGGGCTTCAGGCTCAAGGTCGTGGCAGACTGCGTGAAGGGCGTGAACCTCAAGCGGACGGATTCGGCGACCGCCTTCAGGAGCATGAAGGGGAAGGGGGCGGGGAGGACGACGAGCCAGCAGCTGCTCAAGCAATTGAGTGGACGCGTGGCGGTTTGGTCTTCATCCTGACTTGCGTCAGTCCAGATCGCCCGTCGAAGCACGCCACGCGTCCGAGCGCCGTGAGTCTCCGAGCGCTCTTGTACTTATCGGGAAGTGAACGAGGACCTCTCGCTTCTCTCGGCGATGGCCTTCCATTCCAATCCAGACCTGACAACCGTTANNTAATTACCTGTCCGTGGTCTTAGAAAGAGAAAAGGTTGCAGCGAGACGACGAGCCTCTCGGTTGGCAGGAAGCCTTGGCCCGGGACCCAGAGTACTACATGAACACCAAGGAAGGCCAGGAAGAGCTCGCCCAGATGATCCGACGCGAGTCGGAGAGGCTTATCGAAGAGATTGGAAAGTCGGTCAAGAGGACCAAGGAGATAATCTGGCTCTCGAGGTACTGCACTTCCTGTAAGTTCTTCACGGAGGGGTCGAAGACGACGTGCGGGAGGTGGCATGTCAGGATAGTGAAGCCGTTCTACGGGCGTCCAGTCTGGGAGTCTGTGCCCGTCAGGGGCAACGAGTCCGAGAAGGAGAGGGTCGTAGCCAACATCGACTGGAACAAGAAGTGGAAGGAGATCTCCAACAAGATCGTCGAATGGGCCATCGACAAAGTCAACGCAGGGTTCCCATACTTCTGCTACACGCGCGACTAGGGAGCGCCGAAGGGTCTTGGTCGGGTTCAGCCTAGAAGGCGCGTGGCATCGACAGTCAAATTCGGCATTTCTTCTATCGGTCGTGGTCGTGGGCGTGGACGCGACCAAGAACGCCATCCTGCTAACCGTTAGTCGTATCTTAGCTGCGGGAATAGACTCAATATCCACACAGCGTTGGCCCGCGACGTGGGGAACCCCGAAGACGGAGAGGAGCAACAAACCAAGACAAGAACGCTGTTCTTTGTAGCCCTGCTCCTTTCGGCATTTCAGGTGACTCTTGTAGAGACTCTGGAGAGGCAAACTCTTTACCTCTTTTCGGGAATCTCAGGTTTCTTTCTCGGAGGCTTGGTGATCAACATCTTGTCGTTCCTAATCAATCCTGTCTTACTGTTCTACGTGTTCTACCACATCGGGAAGAGGGTCCAGCTGGAGGACAGGTACGTATTTGTTGGCGCCAGCATTTTCGTGGGAGGGGTTGTTGGGTATACCGTGCCCTATTTTCTTGTGCCTGTCGCCTATGGGGGTTCCTGGAGCGCGTTCTTTCCGGACTTCGGGTTCTTCTTGGCGACAGCCTCGTCCCTCGGGCTTGTGTTCATCGGGGCTGGCCTCGGGGTCCTGTTTCCTGGCTTCGTAGCAATTGTCGTAGCTAACTACAGGACCAAGAAGCAACCGGTTCCCAACGAGCAGGCGACCCAGCCTAACGGTAACCCTTCGCAAACTTGAGACCCGAGCGAGTTCGGCTTAAACCGCCCAGAATGACGACTGCGATTGCAACAATCGCGACGAGGTTTCTTCCGATTGCGCTTCTCTGAGAAGCCTTGATGGTCGTTAAACAAATCACCTGGTCGAATTTGTCACGCCGACTATCCGGAAGTCGAGGTCGCCGCTTTCCAATCCATATGGTATCCCGGGGACTGTGATCAGGCCGGCTGACGACGTGTTGTAGGTAAAGCACCCGCCTGTAGCCTGCGCATAATTTGGTTGCCCGTCTCCTGCCACAAGAAGGCCGTAGTATCCGCAGTCCTCCGGCTCCTGGACACCGAACATGTACGTGTTCAGGGCGCCGGACTGAGACGGGAGGAGTCCGAGCTCGTATGTGCCGCTCGCTCCTGCCCTGGCGGTCACCGCGAAGGCCACCAGCGTTCCCTCGTTCACGTTCGACGATGCGCCGATGACTAGCTGAGACTGACTCGGGGTGATGATGAAGTTCGAGTCACCGCTGAAGGTTCTGTTGCTCTGCACAGCCTGAACTTGGAGCGCGTCCGTGAGGTTCAGCGTAATTGCCGAGAAAGAGTAGTAGTAGACCTCGACGCAGATTATGGCCGGCGAGCTCGAACTCACGGTCACCGTCCCGAACCCGGAGCCCGCCGTCTGGCCGCTGGGGCATTCCAGACGAGTCAGCGGGACCACCTGGAAGTGGGCGTAAACTGTCTGGTTCCACACGTCCTGCACGGCCAGGGTGTATTCACCCAGTGGGAGATACCTGAAGAATGGAGAACCTACGGCGGCCTGCTGGAAGTTGAGAGGAGCCGAGGTATTCCAGTAGCCGAACAGCCCGGTGCCGGCACCACAGTTCGTCGTCCCCCCATTGGTAGAGCACGACTCGGTGGTCGCAGGGACGCTGATCGGTTCCACGATTCCGCCGCCTCCTGTCCCGTAGACCTTCGCGGTGTCGTTGTGGGGCAGGAACACGATTGAGGTGGGGTCAGGCCAGGTGGCGCACGGAAGCTCAACGAAGGGGGCAAGCTGCATGGGTTTCCCAGCGAGCGAGGAGTTCTCCTGAGAGTAGTAACCCTGGAAGAGGGCGTACCCGACCATCGCCATCTGGTTGCCCCCACCGCAGAAGTAGTCGTATTCGGCCCAGCTGTGTATAGCCGGATTCGCGGCGTAGCTCGGGGTGAGCGAGAGATTCTCGTCGAGCTTATTGAAGATAGTCACCTGGGCCCCAAGCGCCCTTCCCGAAGCGATGGTGGTCGCATTGAGGCTCACCCGGAGCTCAAGCCCTGTTGAAGAGGTGGTCGAGTATGACGCCGAGGACTCCGTGGAGGAGGAGAGGGAGGAGAGGGAGGAGAAGGACGAGGTGGTGGGCAGCGTGCTCACGCCCGAACCTCTCTGATCACTGTAAGCCAGAACGACCGTCAACGAAGCCGCGGCTACGACCACCACTATGGCCGCTGCGAGTATCCTCCGGGATATCCCGCTAGCTGCCTGTGCCAATCGAGCCGAACCTCGGATTCGTTTAGGGTTCTATTCTGGTTAATAGTTATGTCCGAACCGCTTGCGGAAGCGACCAAGACCAGGCCCTGGCAAGGCGCAAGAAAATCGTTCGAAAAAGAAGAGGCGGATAGGAAAGATATCCGCAACGACACTCAATAGGAATCCTCCAAGAAACAACACGTAAGCTGGGCGACCTGTGAATAAGCTAAGTTCGAATGACGTACACGTTCAGAGGTCCGAAGTCCACCTTCTGATAGCCTGAAAGTTGCCCCATGAGCGACGGGTCAAGGCCCGTGAGGTTGTCTATGACGACGTAACTGAGGTTCGCACTCGAAGATGGCGTCTTGTTGTAGAGACCGAGCAGGTAGTCGTACTCAATCCCAATCTGTCCGGGAGTCAGGTTGGACGATATCGTGAAGCTGCTTCCGTTCGAGTCGTGCGCGATGTACGCTGCCACGTCTATCTTGTACTGGACCCCTACCCCGTAATCTCCGGCGGTACCGCCCTGGGAGTTCAGGAAAGCGAGGAAGCCGAGTCCGAACGTGACCTGTGCCAGGAGTATCGAGACCAAGATCACTGCGGAGGCGACTCTTGCGACCTTCGGCCAATCCGGGCGCCGCCTTCCTGACACACCCATCTTCTTCCTTCTTGTCACAGCGAAGTCGAAGAGCACCGCCACCATCAGGAAGTTGGCCGGGAAGAACATCACGAGCTCATGAGTATACAGACCGTAGGTCGGGTTGAAGAAGAGGAGAATGAGCGTCGGGGTAGCGATCCAAGCGAGCAGCATCGAGTACTTCACGTTCTCACCGAACGGGTTTCTCGCCGCCCGGACCAAGACGAGCGCGAAACCGAGATAGAGGCAGATATTCTCGACCACGAAGTAGTTGTTCATGTTGAAGATCGAGGAGAAGAACGAGGACGCACTGGACCCGAGGATGTAGTCGAAGCCGGTGCCGCTGGTGTCCGCGGAGAGGAGGCCGATGACGCTGGGGTTCACGTTGTCAAATGAGAAGTCCTTAAGCGTCGACGCGAAGCTGCTGGCCTCACCGAAGCTGCTGGTCATCTCTCCATAGATGAACGGAGCAAAGATGATCAGGAATAGTGCGATGCCTGCGAGAAGATACTTCCAGTGAATCTGGGAACGGAATTTCCAGAGAAAGAGGAGGATCACGGGCGCGAGAAAGAGCGTTATGGGGTGAATCTGGAGGATGATCGCGTAAAGGACGAAGATGGGGACGAGATACTTCGGCTTGCCCTTGATAACGAAGGTATAGAGACAGTAGAAGAGGATGACCGTGAACGGGAAGATAAGGTCTGGGTTCCAGATTTTCCTCGAGAAGAGGATGGCGAATGGCGAGACCGCGGCTAGGGCTGTGGCTATGATGGCGATCCTCTCGTTGAAGAACTCCCTTGCGAACTTGAAGGTGAAGGCGACCCCCACGATGTTGAGACAGGCGACGAAAGCCGAGGCCACTATCGGGTTGGTCGATATCAGGAACGGGATCGCGAGGATGTAGTAGTAAATCGGTCCTGCGTTGCCGCCGGTGCTGAGAGCAGGCCCCACGAACGGAACCTTTCCTTGCTGCACAAGGGCTTTGAGCACGATTGACGTCCCGGCCTCGTCGCCCTTGAACTCGGCCAGGTTCAGCGAGGCGAGCCTGAAGTAAGCAGCGACGAGAACGATGAGCAGGAAGGATATCCAGACTATGTCAGATTGTCGGTTCCTGGACATCGTCAACGGTCAGCCAACTCACCCGGCAGAGTTTGTCTCACCGACTATCCGGAAGTAGATGTTTCCGGTCATCAAGGGATAGGGTACCCCGGGGATAGAGGGGGAGCTCGAGGTGCTCTCTGACGCGCACGGACAAGCGGCCGGCGCCGTGGGGCAGAGACAGGTCGTGGTGGAAGACGTAGTGGCGTACGTTATACAACCACCAGTCCCCTGGTCGTAGTCCGGCTGCCCGCTTCCTGCTAGGAGCTCGCCATAGTATCCACATCGCAGCGGCTCCTGGGGGCCAAGCTTCCAGACGTCCCCTCCAAACCCAGGGTACGAAAAGAAGCCGAGTTGGTAGTTGCCGCTGGCACTTGCTTTCGCCGTCAGGTTGTACGCCACGACCGTGCCTTCGTTCTCGTTCGTGGGTCCCCCGATGACGAGCTGGGACTGACTAACACTCACCGTGAAGTTCAGGGCGCCGCTGAAAGACCTCGGGGTGCCGACACTGTCGTTGTAGATGTACTGCAGCGCCTCGATCGACAACGCACTGGTGAGGTTGAGCGTCAGAGGAGCGGCCGAGTAATAGTAGAGCTGGAAGCAGAGCACGGCGGGCAACGTGGTTCCTGCAGTCACCACGATGACTCCGGAGATTGAGGTCTGGGCATTGGGGCATTCCGCAGGAACGGCGCTGTTCCCAGTCGACGTGGAGCTACTGGTCGTCACGGAAAAGTGGAGCAAGAGCACGTTGCCCCACTCGCCGGCCCCGAGCACGGTGTAAGACCCCGCGAACGTATTGAAGGTGGCCGGGCTGGCCGTGTCGGCTCCTCCAGTCCAGTAGCCGCTCGTGGAAAGAGAGACGGAAGCCGTGGTGTTGACTTGGAACTGGTGGTCGTTGTAGATGGAGACGTTATCGCTCTTTGGCTGGAACAGATACTCGTACGGAGAGAAGTTCACCGTGCAGCTGAACATGGTGGTGGTGTTGTAGAGGGGAAGCGACTTCCCCGAGGTGTAGTTGTTCATGCCATAGTATCCTTGGAAGATCGCGAACCCGACGGAGCTGTCCCCCTGGGCGCAGTTGTTGAACGGGTCCAGCAGTTCGGCAGCGTATCTCCATGCGCTCGCCTCCGTGACGTTGTTCACCGAGCCGAGAATGTTGAACTCTTCGGCGGTCACCGTGAAGTTAGCGCCCCCGTTGGGCATGACTTGGAGCCTGAACTGGAGACCCTGGGACGAGTTAGACGTGGAGGTAGAGGTGGAGATGGAATCCAAGGATATGTTAGACGAGGATGACGAGGATGTAGTGGGACTCACCGACGTGCTTGATTGCGAGGTAAGCGTAACGAACGCTATCGTAGCTACTATCAGGATGATGACCACGACCACGACTGTCACGGTCGTTCCGATTCCCTTGCGCCTGGGCATCAAGGCAATTCGTCCGCCGAGGTGTGTTTTGTGATTACTAGTTTTGCGCGAACGAACCGCATTCTTCCCTCTCTTCCGCCATGGGACGAGGCACCTTGATCCGGCGACATTGCCAATCTACCTATCGAACTCCCCGAGCAATTGAAGCAAGGATTCTCCCAAGTTGGTGAGACGGTACATCCTCACTCGTCCGAAGGCGAAATCTTCCTTCACCAGACCATGCTTGTTGAGCAGGACGACGTGATAGTCGACGGCGGACCAGTCGAGGCCGAGCTCCTGGGCGAGCTGAAGCCTATCCTTTGGACTCGACAGCGCGTTCAAGAGGTTCGATCGTGTCCTAGCCCCCCTCATTCTCATGAACAACTGGAACATCTGCGAGTCGAATCCCATGCTCTCCCAGCGCGACCTCACCGTGCCCCGCCATATCCAGGCGCAAGGACGTGCAAATCGTTCACAGGCCACAGCTTCCGGCTTGCCCAAGGAGCCGCGCGAAGGCGTCCCCATCATTGGGGAGACACCTTCCGCACGGACGACAGGTCATTCACAGCTAATCACTTGTGAACAACACTGTCGGGAAAGATAATAGAACTACGTGTTAGGACAGTCTGACGAAGGCCGTACTAACTTTAGGACGACCGAACCGATGTGGTGTCCGAGGCTCCCCATCAGTTCGACGCTTCTACAGCCGTAGTCGCTTCGACGGTGTAAGACCCGTATCCACCCTGGATGACAACCTCATAGGGTTGTCCTGCTTGGATTAACTGTGAACTGGGCACTTGGATGCTCACCCAGGTCTGGGCGCCTGCCGCGAGCACCGGAATCACGACGACCGCCGTGAAAGCAAGAGAGACCGACAGGTTCGTCATGCTCTCGTTTCCATCATTCACCAAGGCCACGGACAAGACTGTCCTGTTCCCTCCAGCCCCGACGGTCAAATTCGCTGACTCGATCTTCAGGATGCCGCAGGCGTCGCAAGTCGTTGTGGTGCTCGTCGTGCTGACGGTCACGGTAGTTGTAGTCGACTCGGTGGTTGTCATTGAGACGGTTCCTGTGCTGGTCGAAGTCGAGGCGGTCGAGTAGGACGTCTGCAGGGTCGTCGTCGTACTGCTGGTGGTCGGGCCTGTAGAGGAGACCGCGGTCGAACTCGAAGTTCCCGAAGTCGGCACAGAAGAGGGGGATGAGTTGGTCGAAGCGGTAGAACTCGACAGCGAAGATGCCATGGTCGCGCTCGTGGCTGGAGTCGTAAGGCTCTCGCTCGTCGCGGCTTGGGGGAGGAGGATGCCCACTCCCATAGCAAGGACAAAGGCGACTACGACGGCTACCGTCGCGCCCGCAGCGATCTGTCTCTTGTACTCCGACAACCGAGATTTGCTCTGCACCCGGTCGATATAGTCCTATGTTTTAGGATGGCAGTTCGATAGGGGCGGCGTCCGAGTCATGTGCCCGTCTGCTTCCGGGGAATCGGTAGTTGAGTGACGAGGGAGTAGACTACGTCCTCAAGGGCACGACGCTCCGGGTCTACCGCTGCCTTTACCGCGCCGGGATCCCTATGGGCATCCACGACGTCCAGAGAGCGCTGAAACTGAGCTCGCCCTCGGTCGCGGAGTACCACATCAAGAAGCTGGTCCGGGCAGGGCTTGCCAAACCGGACCAGGACGGCTACACGGTCGACAAGGTCGTTTTCGAGAACGTGATTCGGATAAGAAGGACGGTGGTCCCCCTGCAGACAACGTTCGTGGCCTTCTTCGCCAGCGCGCTCGTGGTCCTGCTGACGGTTCTGAGGCCGTCTTCGATAACTTCGACCTACGTGTTCTCGCTGATCGTCTGCGGCGCGGCCATCGTGATTCTGCTCTACGAGGCTCTGAAGACCCTCGCATCAACGTCATAGGATGAATCCGAGTGCAGTGAATGCTACGAGATAGGTCCCCCACCCTAGATAGTAGGCTGTAAGCGACCAGTAGACAGCGTGACCTGTGATCGGAGTCTGAATCGCCAACAGACACGGAGTCCTGTCCCTGACGCATACTGGCAGTACGTTCGTGTCGAGCCTTACGACGGGTACAAAGATTGCTACTGCGAAGAAGGCCAAGATGACGACCACCAGAATCTTTGCGCTTCGCTTAGTTCCCATCTTGTGAGTCGTAATCATCCCCACCACTGAGTACAGCCGCTCGACGTGCAGAGATAGTAAGCTCCATTTGAACTTCCCCCACCGAACCCAAACAAGCTTAGCGTAATCGATTGATACTGGTGAATGGGCAGTAGCACCTCCGCGCAGAAACTGTCGGGGTTTAGGCATCCTTGGGTAGGAATTAGAGGAAGAAACACCATCAAGGCTGCAACGATGGCGACGAGACCAAATATCGCCACCTGTGTCCAGAACTTCATTCCGCTTGCCTGCAGCGTGTTGGAAGCATATCAGGAGTTCCAAGTCGGTGCTTTGAAAAGCGATTTCTGATTGGTAGTTTTGTCCGAACCCGGCTCCGGCCAGCACCTCACAATCTGCAATCTAGGTTGCTTTCTCTTCTCGTTCTTACAGCTGGGCCGTCGTGCTAACTAGCTGGGTGTTGGTACTTCCATCAAGGAATGTCACACTGATAGTGAAACTGTAGGTCATGCCCGCTTTGAGCGTACTGCCAGCTGCTGGAAGCATGCCTATCGAGATGCTGGTCTCTGACCCGCTTGGGAGAGCGTAGATTCCCGCGCCGATGGGGAGGCCATTGATTTGGAACTCCGCAGAGCACGGAAACCACTGCTCGAGCAGGTGTTACCACCCAAGTCCTTGAGTGCCGAGCCGGGTGTCGTCGGATATGTCACCGTTATGGCGGTGATCGGATAGTTGCTGTTGTCCCAGACTGAAACCTCGAGAGTGCCCTAGGATGTGCCGCCGGGCGCTGTCAGCCAGACAGACGCCGGGACCAGGACGGGACCCGATCCATAGGCGCCTTCGGTGATGTACGTAACCGTGACAGTCGTAGTGACCGACTGGATCTGCACCACGGTCGAGTTCAGGGATCGAATCTGGGCGCTCTCGGCGTCGAGCGCCGATTGCAGGCTCGTGATGAAATTGTCATTCTCTCGGGACAGGTTGTTCGTCTGTTGCTGTTCGATCACCGCAGCCAGAGAGAGTATCAGGATAGCGGCGACCAGGCAGCCGAGCAGAGTTCTCCCGTAGGGCGCATGCGCCATGGGTCTCTTTTCTCCCCATCTCCCATGTCCCTCCTTGTCGAACCGATTATCCTGAGCGCCTCTTTCCCTTCATCGGTGACCGTGTACAGACCTTCATCGTTCAGCTTGACCAGCCCCGACAGCCTGCCCAGGTGAAATGAGAGGAGGCCGTTGCTCTCCAGCCCTACTGTGTGTTTGAGCTCCGAGAAGGGGAGCGGCCTTTCGCTTACCGCCTGAAGAATCCTGATCCTAGTGGGGTGTCAGAGGGCCTCGAATACTTCGGCTCTCGATGAGTTGAACGAACCGTCGCCGCTGTCTGACACTTTACCATGCGCTCGTGTGATAGCTAGGAGAGCTTCGTGATTTAATGCCTCGTTCGTTGACTTGGCACACCTTCCGATTATTGCAGGACAACGTTCGTTTACTCTTTCTGAGTCGAGCGGATATCAGAAGGTCCATAGGGTTCATTGCGCCAGCGAGAATAAACCATCGAACAAATCTCAGAGGTGAGGGTACTCGCAGTTCCAGACCGAGTTCGACCCCCAAAACAGTTCCAGACCGCCGACCCCGCCGCCGCCGGGGACCATGAGCGAGTATCCGCCTGTCGCGGCTCCGCACTGGAAGAACGCGAACGAGGGGGACACCCAGCCGACGCCCTGGGAGCCCGAATATGCGTTCCTGGTAACGGTCGGCAGGAAAGGAACGAAGACGAAGACGGCTATCACGACGACCGCGACACTGCCCCAGAGACGCCGACTTCGCATATGGCCACCGATGGGATCTGTGGCTAATACGCTTGTCAGAGACCCAGAGCCTCTAGGCTTACTTGATCCTGAAATGCCGAAGGCATGCCTTGCATCGGGTTCAATGCGCCGCCGCGGGATTCAGACTCCGCCGCGCCACAGTCTAAATACCGGAGTCTGACCACCGTTTGAATTCGTGGCCGCGGTGGTGCAGCTTGGTCAGCATTGGGCGCTGTGGTGGGCTAGTCCCTCAGAAACGCCTCGATCGTGGGTTCAAATCCCACCCGCGGCCCCTTAGGTTCCTAGGGTCTGAAGCGCGTCCCCCACATCGTTTTGGGGTAAAATCGAGTCCGAAGGGCTATCATTTATAGTAGGAAGTTCGAGTTCATCCATGGACAAGGCGACCATCGTCACCTACCCTGACGAATTTGCGAAGCAAGAGATCGCAGAGCTTGCGAGTGCGGCCGGTTACTCTGTCCAGGCGCTTATCACGCAGAAGCGGGTAGTGAAGTCCGAGTTCGGGGTGGGGGTCGGCAAGGCGGAAGAACTGAGGGAGATCGTGAGACAGAACGGCTCGAACACACTGATTGTCGACGAGAGCCTGACGTCGTCCCAGGCGTACAAGCTCGCGACCGTGACGCGGGTCGAGATAGTCGACCGAGACAGGCTCGTCCTCAACATATTCGCGAAGAGGGCCAAGACCACCGAGGCCAAGCTGCAGGTCCAGCTCGCGGAGCTGAGGTACGAGATGCCCCGCGCCAGGGACGCGGTGCGCTACTCCGTCAACGGCGAGAGGGCGGGCTTCATGGGCATGGGGGAGACCCTCGTGGACACCAAGTTCAAGGCGCTCAAACGCCGGATGGTCGCGATTAAGGAAAAACTAGCGAAGGCTCAGTCGAGCCGCTCGCTTCACAGGGTCGAGAGGAAGAAGCTCGGGATGCCCCTGGTCTCGCTCGCCGGGTACACCAGCAGCGGGAAGACGACTGTCTTCAACAAGCTCGCCTCGGAGTCGAGGGAAGAGTCGCCCAACCTCTTCACCACCCTGACCACGACCACACGGGCGGTCAGCTTCGCAGATGCAAGGAAGCGGGTGATGCTCTCAGATACAGTCGGGTTCGTCTCCAGGCTCCCCACCTACATGATTGAGTCCTTCAAGTCCACGCTGGAGGAGCTCACGTACGCTGACCTGGTGCTGCTCATGCTCGACGTCAGCGAGAATGAGGAGAGCGTCCGAATCAAGCTCAACAGCTGCCGGGAGACGCTCGCCGAGCTAAGCGTCGATCCGACCAAGATTCTCCTAGTCCTCAACAAGATCGACCTCCTCAAGGATGGCGGTGCTAGGGAGATAGAGGCCAGCCCCCTCTTCAGCGAGTTCTCCGTCGTGAAAATCTCTGCGGTACGCGGGGACGGCATGACCCAGCTGAAGAACCGCATCATGCAGAAGACCTATCCAAACGCAGGCTTCCAGACGAGACCGCAAGCTGAGAAGGATGAGATTCAGGCCGTCCGACCAGTGACTGTCAGGACGGCCGAACCGGCGCGCCCAGGGCTCGAAACATCGGCGTAGAAGCAGATAAGTTTCCGCATCCTACCGAGCTACCGGAGACTACGCTCGCGGCGGAACAGGACGAAGAAGATTGGCAGCGAGATTAGAAACCCGATGGGGGCGACGAGGAACGGAAGCGAGAGAGACCCGCCCGAGACGAGGCCTGCAATGGTCGGGCCGATTGCAATTCCAATCCCGATGCTCGACTCGAAGATCCCAGCACCAGCGCCCTTCTTGTGAGATTCCGCCCCAGAGATGAAGTTGGCTTGGCTCGCTGTGAAGATGAACGAGCCAGCGAACGCCACGATGCCGAACGCCAGGAAGCCGACCGCCCCGGTCGGGTCACCTATGAGGGGGAGAGCGCCTCCGATTGCGCAGACGGCCAGTGAAACCATGACTATTTTCTTGGTGTTTCCATCGTGCAGCAAGAAACCCCTTACATCATCGCGCATCGAAAGGGCGAAGACTCCAACCCTTGACGCTCCGAACACGAAGCCTATGAGCGCAATGAAGGCGAGCGACACGCCCTGAGACTGAGCCAGGGGAGGGTAGAAGGTGAAAAGGACCCCGCGGATGGACGATATCAAGATCATGGCCACCAGGAACACCCAGAATCGGGAGGTCCGGCGACCACCCTTCGTGACTTTGACCCCGCTCGCATTGGGGTTCTCTCTCCCCGAAGAGCTCTCGGCAGGCGGGACCCTGGGAACTTCGTGGAAGAACGATGACATGACGATCGCTGCTACCGCCATCATCAGCCCGGTTACCAGGAAGGTGTACCTGAGTTCAATGAAAAGAATTATGAGAAGGCCGCCCAGGAGAGGACCGGCAGCGCCCGCGCTCGACCACACTGTGTTGTAGATGCTCAGCGACTTGTTGCTCTCCCTCGACACATCTTCGCTAATCGAGACGTCGATGATGGGCCAAAGAACCGACCAGGCAATCCCTTCGAGAAGTCTGAGCGCAATCAGCTGGAGAGGGGACTCGACGAGCACGTAGAGGAAGGAACAGGCAGAAAGCATCGCCAGCGAAACGGCAATGAACCATTTTCGCCTCAACACTCTATCCGAGTATCTGCCGATTACATACGGAGCAAAACTGTACGAAATCCAGGCCGCCCCGCCTACCAATCCGATCTCCAGGGCGTCGGCTCCGAGCTGGAAGGCGAACAGGGGCAGGTAGAGCGCGAATATGGGGGACACGAGGTCGGCCACGAACGTCGAGAATAGCAGAGCCGCAAAGTTAGACCTCAATTTCCGGAGACGGGAGCGAGGAAAAGCGGGTAAATCAGCTTTCAGGACCTCAGGATACCGTATGCTATCGGCAATTCTAGGTGGCCCTCAATAGCACCAGGCACCAGAACTAGAACTGAATGAAAGTCCTCACTCACTATCTGTTCTCCACAGGCGTGTCATTCGGCCTTCTTTCGCTCTCCCATGCGGTCATGTCTGGCTCGATCGTGATGGCCCTCTGGCTCTCGCTGTCGATCAACTACCTGATCGACGTGCTCGGGCATATCTCACGAAACGGCAACCCGACGAGGACGTGGCTGACCCACTCCTTACTCACCGCACCCATCTTGGGCGCCCTCGTCGCGGCTGCCTCATTGGGCGCTGTGTCGCGGGCTTTTGGTTCCGGGGCGCCCTGGGAACCGCTAGCTCTCTGGACATTCATGGGTATTCTCGTCTCGGAGGAGCACCTGTTCCTCGACAGCCTGACGGAGGCGGGGGTCTACGCATTGAAGAGACGAATCGCAATCGCACAATTCAACTATGACAACATGACCCTGAACATTGGATTCGCGCTGCTGGGAGTCCTTCTCATCACAGTCTCGTTGAGCTAGTGAATGTCCCCGACTTGGCTGATGACCAATCAGCCCAATAGACTTATCTTGACTTGCGAACTCTCCGAGCACACTTGAAAGAACCAGGGCTTGGGGTCGAGATTCGACGCAACACAGAGGTCAAGCTGTTCCCTTTCACGGACTACTTCGTAGGTTTTGAGAAGGTAGCGGCCGTGAGATCCCTGTTTGGAGCCAAGACAGCCGAGGTCCTGAGGAACCTGAAGGTGGAGTTCTTCTCCCTGCGCTTCGGGTACATGAGCGTAAGCGACGAAGACGGGCACATACTGATCAGCACGAATCACCTCAAGAACGCTGACATGAAGGTGCTCTACCTGGACGTGGTCCACGAGCTGTTCCACGTGAAGCAGTTCATGGAGGGAAAGAACCTGTTTCAGAACGAGTTTGAGTACGTCGACAGCCCGATTGAGGTGCCGGCCTACGAGTTCACCGTAGAAGAGGCTAAACGGATAGGAATGAGCATGAACGAGATAGTCGAGTACCTGAAGGTCGAATGGGTGACGGAGGAACAACACGCCCGCCTCGTGAAGACGCTCGCCCTGTCCTAGATGCCGGGTACCTAACCTTTAGTAAGAGACCGGAGGGTCTAAGGCGAGCTGAGCTTGAAGTTCCAGAGAGACGCCTACAAGGATGCGATAGACAAGGTCCGTTCTGCCCACCGCGACTCCGTCCCTGCGGCGCATGAAACGATGGTCTGCCCGCGCTGCGGCACAAGGCAGGTAGTGAACGACACACCTGGAATGCGCACGTGCCTGAAATGCGGGTTCGAGTTCCGGCCGAAGAGCCAGCTCAACCGAGGACCCACCTATCGATGATTCGCCGGGATTCCACGAAGACGGTTCCGCATTTCTCAAGCAACGTTGATTCTAGTCCTGCCGAAACTCCCTCCGAGAAGGTCTCAGGAGGTTCCAGTTGACCAAATCGTGGGCGTCCGGAGCCAAGGGCACGGAAGCGATAGACAGACTTAGGCTGCAGATTGCGGGATTGGAGCTGAAGCGAGACGAGCTCGTCGAGAAGAACAAGCGGCAGGTCTTCGAGTGGGGATCCTTCGTCATCAACTCAGGTACGGCGCCGCCCACGACAAGGGAGTTGCGCGACCACCAGGTAACCATGGACGTGAAAGAGGTCCTCGCCATGTACGAGCTTCTGAACCAGCAGATTCTGGACAAACAGGCCCTCCTCAACGAGAAACTGGACGAGCAGGCTCGATATGACTCACTGGGCTGAGCCGAGCAGGATCCTCCCTCCCCGGAACGGCAGCGCGAGTCCGGTTAGGCGCTCTGGAAGATGCTATCCGGTTCTTACTTTCCCTTCCATGCCTTGGCCCTCTCGCAGAATGTCTCCATCTCCCCCTCTGTGCGCGGGCAGCTCTTGTAGTGGAGAGCGATCTCCCTCATGGCCTCCTCGATTGGTGTCGGCGCGCCAGGACAAGAAGCATCCAGTTGCGAACGAATCTCTGTCAGGAACTGCCAGATGTCTACAGGTATCGTCACCGAAACACCAGTCTTGCTCGTCTTCATGATTCTCCTCTCCACGGAGGATTATTTCTGGTTTTGCCGTGACCTGTTTCGGAGGCCGCTTTGCGCGTGGCCCGGTCCTAATCCAACTTCTGAGGAACGGCTTTCTGGGCGGTCTTCGGTTTCGCGACGATTGAAGCCAAGATTACGGCCACCAGCGAGACGACGACCAGACCGGCCGTGTACTGAAGCGGGAGGAAGATGAACGTGGAGAAGACCGCGACTACGATCCCGAATCCGACATTGTAGAGCCTGTCCTTCCTGCTGCCGAGAGCCGCTCCGAAGACCACCGTCCACACACCGCCGAGAAAGAGTATCAACGCCGCCGTCTGTGCATCATCGACTACCCCGAACAGGAGCAGCGCCGCCGGCACTAGCACGCAGACGAGAAGACCAATCCCAAGCCCAACCTTCAATCTTCCCACACCTGTCTCCGGAAGTGTGCTTTCGGCTATTTAAGGCGATGGAGAGGGGATTTAGTCCGTTGGGGCGGCTAGGCCTCATCGACCGCCATGAAGCGCCTGATCCGACCCCTTATCAAAAATCTGCCGAAGATGAGACCGAGTCCGACGACGATGAAGAGGAATGCGATTATCAGTCCGATTATGCCCACCAAGGCGACTATGACCTGAACGAGCAGATGGCGAAGCAGGTACAGAAAGGCCATCCCCACTAGCAGAAAGATGGCGCCGATAATAGCAGACGCTCGCACACGAATTGTAGGCAACGTCGCTATTTAGTGCTTCTCGTGGCCGGCGACACACAGCGACATGACAAGGTTATCAAGCAGTGCAGGCGTATCCCAGACGAAATCGTTGGTCCCTACCCGCCGGAGGTTCCACCTCATAACCACCGCCGTCGTACTGGCCATCATCCTCGTCGCCGCCGTCATTCTCGTCTACACCGAAGACAGCTACGTCAAGATTGAAGTCACGGGCACGAGCCACGCGTACTTCGTGCTGTCCTACGACTCGACCAACGTCACTATCCCATCCTCCCAGAACGAAACCATCGAAGTCCTTCCGCACGTCGACGTGACGATCATGGCGTATCCCAACGCGACCTATCAGCTGTTGAGCTGGCACACTGCCGGCGGCCAGGTCATCCAGACAGAGAACGACACGATCAGCATCATGACCGGAAACGGAGGGGAGACCGTCATGGTCTCTGCCATTCTGGCTTCGGAAGCCTCCGGCCCTGATTGAGACGGAGACTTCCTGGGCGCGACCCGAGAGCCTAGGGTGCGCCGCCGGGCCTCTCTCAAGAACGACCGCCCAGACCGCTGTCACGCGAGCATGTTCGCGTACTTCTTCCGGAACTTCAGCACCTTCGGCGCTATCACGACCATACAGTAGCCTTGTCTCGGGTTCTTCTCATAGAAATCCTGGTGGTAGTCCTCCGCCTTGTAGAAGGCGACCAAGGGCGTGAGCTCCGTCACTATCGGGACACCCCAGATCCCCTCCGCCTCGACCTCCCGCATGACGCTCTCCGCGGTCGCCTTCTGGCTCGGGTCTCGGTAGAATATCGCGGACCGGTACTGGCTTCCCACGTCGGCTCCCTGCCTGTTAGGGGTCGTCGGGTCGTGTATGGTGAAGAAAATCTCGATCAGCTGCCTGTACGAGATTACCTTCGGGTTGAATGTGATCTTCACGCTCTCGGCGTGCCCGGTCTCCCCCATGCACACGTCCTCGTAGGTAGGGTCGGGAGCGGTCCCGCCGCTGTACCCGGATTCCACCTTCTCCACCCCCCTGAGCTTCGAGAAGATGGCGTCAAAGCACCAGAAACACCCTCCTCCCAGTACCGCCTCCTCGGAGGACGGGTTGACGTCTTGTCTCTCTGCCAAGGTGTGAACCGAGACCTCCAGGATACGTATAAACGCTTCAGCCGTCCCAGGTTGCAATATCTGAGCGTACCACAGGTTAAGTACGCGGCCAGAAATCGGCATATCATGGCAGCGGCAGCGTTGGTCTACATCATACTGATCGTGGCCGCGGCCCTCTCGTTCTCAACTGCCCTGGTCGAGGCCACGTATCTGTCGGTGAAGCAGGTCTCCCTCTTCTCGATGCAGAAGGACGGACTGGGCAAGGCGAAGACAGCACTGAAGATAACCAACGAGAAGACCAAGCTTGTCAGCGTCACTACCCTCATCGGCACCTTCGCCAACGTGACCCTCGCCACGACCGCCGGCATCGTGTTCTCCGAAGCCTTTGGACCGTTCGGATGGCTCGCGAGCGTCATCATTGGTTCGATCGTGATAATGATCTTCCTCGATCTCGTCCCCAAGACGATCGGCATCGAGAACCCTGTCAGGATGGCCGTGCTTCTGGCACCCGGCGTGAACGCCGCGGCGGATGCCCTCTCCCCGGTCGCGCAGCCCCTCATGAACGTCTCGAGGAAGCTCGCCACATCCATCAGCGGGAAGCCGGCCTACAGCAAGGACGATATCGCTGAGGAGCTCGAAAGCCGCATCTACATGTTGGAGGCAGACGGGCAGATTGAGCCAGACGCTGGCAGAATCCTGAGGACGACACTGCAGTCCTCGAAGTACGACGTCAAGGACGCGACCACGCCGATAGAGGAGATAATCTCCGTGGACTCGGAGACCACCGTGCTGGAGGCGCTGAAGGTCATGGGCTCTTCGCACCATCCTAGGATTCCAGTCTTCGAAAGGGAGGCTGGCGGGTTTGTCGGGGTCGTGACCTTCCGTTCACTCACCAGAGGGCTGTCGGAGGGGAAGCTGAACGACCCTATCTCGAAATTCATCGTCGAGGCCGTGAAAGTCGACGCCGACGAATCGATAGCGGCCGTCGCCGACACGATGAGCAGGCGCGGCGTGACGATAGCCTTCGTCTATCGCGAAGGGAAGATGATTGGGGTGATAACTCTCAGCGACCTTCTTGAGCGGATACTGGGTTTCAAGGTCGCTTGACCTGAGAGGGTCGACCCCACCCCTTCTCTCTTTGACCAGTTGATGGGATTGTGCTGAGAT
>PLUF01000078.1 GCA_003164815.1 Candidatus Gagatemarchaeum stordalenia | reverse complement strand
GGCGAGGAGGTTCTCCAAGATCCTGGGCGGACCGATCATCCAGGTGCAGGCTCTCAAGGCCGCGATCCACGCCATCGTGGTCGCCTCATTCGGCAGAGGATAGCCAAATCGGGAGAGCGATGGAGGTGATAAAGAAACACACTCCCATCTAGGCACAATCCCATCAACTGGAAACAGATGGGTCACATGACATTCCTTCTTTCATCTGCTCTAATCGCGCCTCGTTAATTCATAATCCTGTGAATACGTCCTATTTTACCTTAAATAGCTTAAAATGAGTTATTTGAGAGTGGACTGGGGGGGATTTGAACCCCCGACCTCCTCCGTGCGAGGGAGGCATTCTACCAGATTGAACTACCAGCCCATTCGACGGAACCACGAAACGTGTACTATTAAAATTGCAATTCTGGGCATTGGGGTCGTGTACGTTCGCTAAGGGGGGACCGCGTGGGAGGAGGCGACTAGGATGACTTTGGCTTCCGTGATAGCTTGGTGCCGCAGACGTCGCAAATCGTCGCTTTCGAGTCGGAGTACTCTTTGCGGCAGCCCTTGCAGTAAGTGATCCACGTTATCTGTTTCCATTCGCCTCTGACGTTGGTCTCTGACAGGCCGACTCCCAGCACCTCGGCTACGTTCCTGACGGCGAAATCGTCTGTGACTAGAGTTACGTCGCCTCCCGCAGAGGCGAGGTCGAGGCTCACGGCGATTATCGAAGCATCCGCCTCTGAGAGGGACTTCAGGTCCCCTGTCTTGGCGGAGACCTGTTTGACCTTCTGGAGGGATTCCTTAGACGGTTCGGTCACCTGGACCCTAGAATGAATCAGTTGGGCTCCGATGCCCCTGCTCCCGACCTCGTCCATGACGTGATAGGTCGTGTAGTATCTTCCCGTCCCTTGGAATGGTATTCCCCTGAAGAAGGCCGTGGAATCGAGAACGTGGATTTTTTCGCTCAAAACTCGGGTTTCACTGTCGCATTGCGTCTTGTGGTCCGGAGATGCTCTTCAAGAAACGGTCCTCAATCTAGGTGGTCATCTTCACTGCTGAAACAGGCTCTGGTTCTGCATTGCGCGCTACTAAAGCCTTCGCGCCTTGGAATAATATACGATTCGGTATCGTGCCGGTTGGTCTGGGTCCGCCGTTTCAAGGCTTATTTACTGTGAAATGAAAAGTCGGAGGTCAGTAACATGAGCAGGCCAGCAGACCTCGGCAGTTTGAAGGAAGGGAGCTATATCATCATCGACGGCGAGCCCTGCAAAACCGTAGAGGTCGAGAAGAGCAAGCCGGGGAAGCATGGCAGTGCTAAGGTGAGGCTGACGGCCATCTCTGTCTTCACAGGCTCGAAGAAGACCATCATCGGCACGGTAGACACCCACATCGAGGTGCCCATGATAGACAAGAGGTCTGCACAGATCGTATCGACTACTCCGACCAGCGTACAGCTGATGGACCTCGGGACCTTCGAGGTAACTGAGAGCCCAATCCCGACCGAGCCCGAACTCCAGGGGAAGCTGGGAGCAGGGGCAGAGGTGGAGGTTTGGGTCGTGCTAGGGAAGAGCAAGATAATGCGCGTGAAGGGCACTAGCTAGTCTCGTTCGTGGTCTATCCGTATCGGATTTCTTCATTGTAGTACTCAGACGGCTCTTCCGATTTGTCATCTAGACCGAGGGACTCCTCCGTTCCCGGTGTTTATCCCTTGTCCAAGGGCCTTGGTGGTTAGAACTGAGAAGAGTGGAAAGATGTTTGGTTCAGGTTCTGTTAGCTTCTCCTGCCACCGATAGTCGCGTTGATCATCGGGTGATAGGCCAACTTGCTGGCATCGACTCTGAGGATTAGGTTCTTCGTCCCGTTCCCCCTCACTGCTTCACCTGCCAGCCCTTTCTCCTCGGCTTCGAGAGCTTGTTGCTCGCAACATATTCTAAGCGTGGCAGCCCATATAAGCCCCCACGCGAAGAATGTGAATGACTTCACCTCCCATAAATCCTCTGAAACCGCAGTTCACCAAGGATAAATATCCAAAGTCGGAGCGCGCTTTTCATGATGACTAGGCGAAAGGGCTCTGCCCTCGGTCTCAGCATGGTAACCATCGGCGTGCTCGTTGTGATAATTGCCGGGATGCTGGTCTACTACACCTCTACGGTGAACTCGCAGGTGAACTCCGGCAACTCCACGATAAGCACCCTCCAGAGCGAGGTGCGGACGCAGCAGAGCGTAATCAGCAGTCTGGACAACCAGCTGGCCCAGCCTGGCGGTGACCAGGGCAACGTCTCGATAAACGGGATAAACCCGGTGAGCATCTACGACGCCGCGAACAAGAGCGTCGTGACGATACAGGGTGACGCAATCGCGAACGTGAGCACGGTGTTCGGAACCGAGAGCGAGCCCGAGACGGTACTAGGCTCGGGGATAGTCACCTCCTACCTGAACAGCATCTATGTCGTGACGAACTACCACGTTATCAACGGCGTGAGCAACCTCACCGTCACCTTCTCAGACGGGAACGCGTACCCCGCCACGGTCATAGGGACCGACCCCTACAGCGACATCGCGATCGTGACGGTGAGCGCCCCGGCGTCCGAGTTCACCCCGCTGCAGATAATCTCCTCGTCAGGAATCGTGGTCGGACAGCCGGTCGTCGCGATAGGGAACCCGTACGGGTTGTCCGGGTCCATGACCTTCGGCATCATAAGCCAGCTAGGGAGGACGATACAGGAGGCCACGACCGGCGAGTTCTCGATCTCCGGGATTATCCAGTTCAGCGCGCCGATCAACCCAGGCAACTCAGGGGGCCCGCTCCTGAACGCCAACGGGATGGTGATCGGGATAACGACAGCTACCGTGAACGGCTCGCAGGGGCTGGGCTTCGCGATACCCTCGAGCACCATCCTCGAAGAGATGCCCTCCCTGATAAGCACCGGGCATTACGACATGCACTCCTACCTAGGGATAAGCGGGGTGGACATGAACTACCAACTCGCAGAGGCATCAGGCACCAGCGTGACCTACGGCGTCCTGGTCGAGAGCGTCGTGAGCGGTGGGCCGGCAGCCACGGCGGGGCTGAAGGTCGGGTCGAAGACGGTAACGATCGCTGGCGAGCAGTACATCGTCGGCGGCGACATCATAGTCTCGATCAACGGGACCAGGATCATAAACCAGGACGCCCTCTCGACATACCTGCAGCAGAACACCATCTCAGGGCAGACGGTGCAGATAGGGATAATCAGGGCCGGCGCGCCGATGACCTTGACGCTCGTCCTCGGCCAGAGGCCCCCTCCCCCCGCCAGTTAGTTCTCTTTCGGGACGAGCCGGGCATCGAGTATCTCGAGATTCCCCGATATCCCGTTCCAGTGTTTCCTTGACGAGGTTATCTCGATTCGTTCCCCGAATATCGGACAATCCAGCACGAACGTCTCTCCCTCTCCCCCCTCGAGGGCCGCGTGCATCCCGTACTTCCTCTGGAGCTCTACGAGGTCGTCGACCATGGCGGCGTCCAGTCTCCTTCCGAGCCAGCCCTCATCCAGACCGAGGGCGGCGACCCCGGTCATTATGACATCGAAGCCGTCACGGATCAGGTTGAGTAGGTGGACCTTCGGGTCGACCTGCCAGAGAGGCGAAAAGCTCTGCAGGCCGAGCTCAGAGCAGACGCGCTCGACGCGGGATTTCTGATAGACGCTGGCCAGGGCTCCCGTGAAGATTGCCTCCACCGAGTACTCATCCTTTGCCATCCTGAGAGCTTTCGAGAGGTCCTGGAGCTCGACCTCCTTCTCGCCCTCAGTCGGTACGACGATCTGAGGTATCTTCATGGTCCTCGCCTGGAGCGTGGTCCAGCGGAGGTTGGGGAAGTGGAACATGTAGGAGTCCTCGCGCGAGGGATTGAGGGTGACCAGGCACCTGACGTCGTGCTCCTCCTTGGCCAGATACGCCGCATAGGTGCTGTCCTTTCCCCCGGAGAAGAGAACCCCAGTCCGCATTGGCCGTCGACCCGGAGGGGTTACTAAATAACTAGACGCGCCGGTCGCTAAAGACTTATTTCGTCAATGCCTGTGGTCGCGACGAACCCGGTGAACGAGCATGCTAGAGTCCCTTAGGAGCAGTCTGCAGGGCGCGGTCAAGAAGTTACTGGGGGCTTCGGTGGTCGATGAAGCGGCCATCAAGGAGTTCGTAAGAGACCTGCAGAGAGCGCTCATCCAGGCCGATGTGAACGTCAAGCTCGTCCTGTCCGTGACGGAGAGTGTGCAGAGGCGGGCCCTCGAGGAGAAACCTCTCGGAGGACTGACGCGCAAGGACCAGATCGTCAAGATCCTCTACGAGGAACTCGACAAGATGCTGGGGGGAGAGCAGGAGATGAAGCTCGACAGGGGCAAGACGACCGTCATCGTGATGCTCGGAGTCCAGGGCTCGGGGAAGACCACCACGGTGTCCAAGCTCGCGAGGTTCTACATGAAGAAGGGCTACAGGGTCGGCGTGGTGGCGGCGGACACGTTCCGCCCCGGCGCTGTCACGCAGCTCAAGACCCTCTCCGAGCGCATCGGGGTCGACATCTACAGCGACGAGAAACAGGGCGACTCGATCAAGGTGGCAGAGGCCGGGAAGCGCTTCTTCGAGAGAACCAAGAACCTGATAATCATAGACACGGCGGGGAGACACAAGGAAGAGAAGAGCCTGCTCGACGAGATGACCAAGATCGTCTCGAAGGTCAAGCCGGACATCAACCTCCTCGTGGTCGACGGGACCATCGGGCAGCAGTGCTACAACCAGGCGATGGCGTTTCACAAGACGTCGCCCGTCGGCGGGATAGTCATCACCAAACTGGACGGCGCGGCGAAGGGGGGTGGGGCGCTCGCAGCCGTCGCGGCGACGGGGGCGCGGATCTACTTCATCGGAACCGGCGAGAGGGTAGACGACCTCGAGGAGTTCTCGTCGACCCGTTTCGTGGGGCGCCTGCTCGGGATGGGCGATCTCAAGTCCCTCCTCGACATGGCAAAGCAGCTTGAGGGGGATGTCGATCAGAAGCGGGTTCAGAGGATGACCTCGGGCAAGCTCACGATGGATGATTTCCTCTATCAGTTCGAGCAGGTCAACAAGATGGGCTCGCTGAAGAAGATCCTGGACCTGATACCCGGCATAGCCGGAAACATGAAGGCCGAAGACCTCGAGAAGGCCGAGAAGGACATGAAGATCTGGAAGAGCATAATCCAGTCGATGGCGAAGAAGGAGAGGGAGACTCCGGAGATGCTCAACGCCGTCAGGATAAAGCGGATTGCGAAGGGCTCCGGCAGAAGCGAGAAGGAGGTCAGGGAGCTCATCACGAAGTACAGGCAGACCAAGTCCCTGATGAAGGCGAGCAAGGGCCGCGAGTTCAGGCAGATGCTGAGAAGGGCAGGGGGGCAAAGTGCCCTTGGCGGATAGGGAAGGATTCCCGCTTTGCGATGCCTGTGCCGAGAGACAGGGGGACAGGAGGGAATTCAGTCCGGGCCTGGGCAATGACTGCTTCGTCTGTCGAGGCCTGACGTCGCGGTTCCCTGAGATAGAGCGCAGTGTCGTCCGCCGCGCGAAGGGCTACCAGTTCAAGACCTTCTCGATTGGGGTCATCGTCCCAAAGGGTATACAGGAGAGGGAGGACCAGCTGAGGTCAGACCTCAAGATACGCGGGAAGGAGCCCATCAAGTCTCAGCTGGGGAGAGGGATCTCCGACTTTGTGAAGGCGCAGACGAGGAGGAAGGTCGACCGCCTGCACCCCGACATCACAATCCTGGTCGACCTCGATCGGGAAGCCATCCTCGTGACTGCCAAGTCGCTCTTCGTCTACGGCAGGTATACGAAGCCTCCCGGAGTGTCGCAGAGAAGAGAGCTGTGCGAGAGGTGCAGGGGAAGGGGGTGCGGGGAATGTCAGTCAGGCTACAGGAAGGGCGTGAGCGTCGAAGGGATCTTGGAAGACAGGCTTGGCAAGATTCTGCATTCTGCAAAGGCAAAGTTCACGTGGCTGGGGAGCGAGGACCCTGAGAGCACGGTCTTCCCGCCCGGGCGTCCTTTCATTGCAGAGGTCAAGGACCCGAGGAGACGCGAGGTGCCGTCCCGAATGACCGCCAGGACGGGGATGGGGGCGATGAAGGTCGGCGAGCTGAAGGTGCTCAGGGGCAAGCCTACGGCCATCCCCTCGTTCACGTTCACGACGAGGGTGTTCATCAAGCCAGAAGGACCGATAGGAGCACTACCGAGGGGTCTGGCGAAGGCCGTGAAGAATGCGCCGATCCAGTTCAGGAACAACAAGGGCAAGACCGTCTACAAGAGAGTCTACTCGCTGAAGATCCAGAAGCGTGGCCAGAGCCTCGTGGCCGAGATTAGACTCGATGGCGGCCTGCCGGTCAAGCGGCTCGTCAGTGGAGGGTCGGTGTCGCTCTCCCTCTCCGAGCTCTGTGGGACACCTTTGAATTGCCAAAGATTCGACATACTCAGGGTCTGGGAGTCCGGGAAGTTCGAATTCTGACTGTTATGGTGAATTTGGGGAGAATTCTCCTTGATTGGCCTCAGTCGAGAATTTTCAGACTTGTTCCGGCATTCCTTGAGAAGCCGATATGAATCAGAGGACCTGTGCGGCCATCATACAGCTGGTCTTAGGTGCCTTCCTTTGGTCTTCGGGAAAAGCTTTAATGAAGAAGGAAATCAGGTGGCCTTTCCGGACGAGTGAAAGTAGAATTTGGGAAGATCTAAGGGATACCGTAGGCGCACGAGATCGCTGCTCAAGAAGAAGACTGACCTCGGCGGCTTGAGCAGAATACTCAGGGACTACTCTCTCGGCCAGAAGGTTGTGATTAAGATAGACTCGACCCAGGTTAAGGGCATGCCACATCGCAGGTTCAACGGCCTCGTCGGCGTCGTCACAGAAGTCGGAGTCCGGGGTCTGAGGATAGACGTCCCGGTGGGCGATAAGACGAAGTCGGTCGTCGCGAGGAAGGAGCACATCGCACCGCTGGTGGGGTCCTGATGTCAGCAGAACCACGCGAGAAGAAGATACTCACGCTCAGCGAAGCGCACCAGATCCTTGAGAAGATCGATGTGGAGAAGGCCGACCAGATTCAGAAGCGGACCCTCGATTACACTTCCAAGTTCGCAAAAATCACGGTGGAAAGTGCGAAGAAGGTGCGCAAGCAGCTCGAATCCGACTGCGACCTGAGTGCGGAGGAAGCCGTGGAGGTCATCAACATCATGCCGAAGTCGATCGAGGAACTCCGGACGTTCACCGCAGGGTGGAGGAAGCTTTTGCCCACCGAGACCCTCGAGAAGATGCTGAAGATTCTCAAGTCAGCGAAGGAAACGTAACGGCGGCTCTCCTCCTCTGCGCGTCGAGCCGGCGTCCCGGCTGCACCGCGTCGCAAGAATAGCTGGGATACGAGAGTAAGATTATATAGCAAGGCACCATGTAAAACTTACTGGTTCGAAGGGCAAATGCTCACTGGTTCCTACTCGCGCGCGTACGCACCAGTGCATCTTGCGCGGCGGATGGGATAGAAGAGGAGCGTGCCCGATAAATGCTAGCGAACGAGAAGCGATATGAGGAATTCGCGTATGTTCTTGATTTCCTGTCACAGGGACAGTCTGTGGTGATAAAGGGCAGAGAAGGTTCGATAGTCCAGGCCATCGGCGAGGAGAGGCTCACCCTCCTCGAACTGCTCGCCGCAGACGACCAAGACTTCGAGCTCGGCGAGCGGCTCAGGATCGGGAGAGAGGGCCGGGACAAGATAATGAGCGTGCTCGGGAAGCTCTCCTACGAGGAGCTCACCCAAGAGGCGAAGTCGGAACTGCCCAGCGTCTGCGAAGAGATAGTGAAAGGCAACGAGCCGAGATACGTGGCGTACTTCAACGAGCTGCAGCCGCTCACACCCCGGCTCCACGGGCTTGAGCTGATCCCGGGGATAGGCAAGACGTTCATGAAGACCATAGTCGCCCTGAGAGAGAAGCAACCGTTCACCTCATTCGAAGACATCCAGAATCGCGTCGGATTGAGAGAGCCAGCCAAGCTGGTGGCGAAGAGGATAACGGAGGAAATCTCCGGCGATTCGAGGATAAACATCTTCGTCAAGAAGTGAGACTACCGGCCAAGGCCCATGTCACCTAGAAGACGGGGAAGGAGGAGGACGCTCGGACAGCACTACCTGGTCGATCCGTCGGTGACCGCCGCGATGGTCGGGTTGGCCGCCATCGGGCAGGAGGACCGGGTCCTGGAGATAGGGACTGGTAGGGGCGCGCTTACCCGCGACCTGGCACGGTTGTCTGGCCACTTCGAGGCGTTCGAGCTCGACAGGGCCAACTACCTCGCGACGAAGGACCTTGGCCTCGACAACCTCCTGCTGCACCGGGGGGATGCGTTCTCTGATTCCAGGGAGTTCGACATTCTTGTCTCCAGCCTCCCATACTCTGAATCCTCCAACTTCGTCGAATGGTTGAGCGGACATCGTTACAAGCGCGCGGTGGTCCTGCTCCAGAGGGACTTCGTCGACAAGCTGCTCGCCCCGCCGGGAGCAGACGGGTACAGGGCGATATCGGTGATCTCGCAGATCTCGTCAGACGTCAGTCCGGAACTGGACGTTGTGAGGGAGTCCTTCGACCCTCCACCGAAGGTCTCGTCCGCGGTCGTCGTCATCAGGCCAAGGCACCTTCTTTCGACTGACGACCTCAGGCTGGTAAAGCTGCTCTTCTCCCAGCGCAGGAGGAAGCTGAGCGGAGCGCTGAAGCAGCTCGGGCTCAGGTCACGGCGGTTGGATCCCGGCCAGCTCTCCAAGAGAGTCCAAGACCTCTCCCCCTCGGAGTTCCTCGAGGTCCTCAGACTCATCGAAAGAGATGTGTAAATCATATCAAGCGGTCCGGGTGTGCTCAGAAGGACTTGAGGCTTGAGAAGGTCACTGTGACCCTAGTCGGATCGGAGTTCCCGATCAACGTAGGCTACACTGCCAGACTGATCAAGAACTTCGGCGTGCGGAAGCTGTACCTGGTCGAGCCCAACTTCGACCGCCGGGTGGCCTCGGTCTACGCCGCCCACGGCTCCGATGTGCTAGAGGACGCCGAGGAGATAGATTTCGATGGGTTGAGGAAGAGACACGATCTGCTGATAGGCACCACGGCCGTCACGGCGATCAGGAGGGCCAACGTGGACAGGTTGAGCGTGACCCCCGAGGAGGTCGCCGGTTATGTGTCATCCTCGAAGTCTGCTTCGCTGGTCTTCGGGAGGGACACCACCGGCCTCAGGAACGACGAGCTGGCCAGGTGCGACATGGTGACGAGCATAGGCACGGGGACGGGCTACAAGACCCTGAACGTCAGCCACTCGATAGGCATACTGCTCTACGTGCTCTCGAAGTCCGGGCTGCAGAGCAGGAGACTCCCGAACCTCGGAGA
This sequence comes from Candidatus Gagatemarchaeum stordalenia, assembly GCA_003164815.1. GTDB lineage: Archaea > Thermoproteota > Nitrososphaeria > Nitrososphaerales > Gagatemarchaeaceae > Gagatemarchaeum > Gagatemarchaeum stordalenia. The sequence goes on along the minus strand of PLUF01000078.1, from coordinate 5,709 downwards.
GCGCGATATGTTCGCCACATATGCGTACGAACTAGCCGTCGCGGCGGGGATGCAGGCTCACCGGGCCGAGAGGCTCAGGAAGCTCGCCAAGAGGATGACCCTCCGCTCGCAGCTCGACGGGAAGGAGCTCGGTCTCCTCGTCTCCCTCCTGCGAAAGGCAGCGGACGCGATACCCGGAGAGACCGATCAGACGCGCTCGAAGACATAGACCATTCGCCTGACCCAGCGGGTGTTCTCGTGCGAGATCCTCACCGGGTACTCGAACGGAACCTGAACCGGCTGGAACGGTGCGAGCCCGGCCGCGCCGACGTCTTCCAGCAGGACCGAGACGTCCCTGTCTTCTGTAGTCCGGAGTGAAGGCGCGACGATGACAACCCTTCCCCCCTTGCGGACGACTGCCGCCATCGAGTAGAGCGATTCGGAGTAAAGCCTGCTCGAGTTTCGAATCATCTTCCTTGCCTTGTCGAGGGTCGGGGTCGCGTCGATCTTCGGAAGCAGGATGGGCTCTGTGACGACCGCGTCCACCTGAACCCCGTCCATCAGCGATTCGAGCCTTGTGGAGTCTCCAACCTTGAGGGTGTATGGTTTGGCAGAGGTCTTCAGAGTCTTGGAGAGCCATTCCAGGTTCTGTCTGCTGTTCTCGATGCGGTTCCTGTCTCGGTCCACCCCTATGCAGCTCAGGCCTGCCGTGATCGCCTCTGCAAGTATCGTGCCGGAGCCACAGAACGGGTCCAGGATGACCCCGCCCTTCCGCACCCCGCCCAGGTTCAGCAGGAGGCGCGCGAGCCTTGAGGAGATCGAGATCTGTGAGCTAACTACCGGCCTCTCGTTCGACCTCACCTGGAACTGCTGGGAGTCGGGCACGTAGAGCGTCGCGCCCAGCCAGTACTTCTCCCCCAGCCTGAGCACGACGAAGTCCACTATCTTCCTCGAGGCGATTTCCCTAGTGAGCACCTCTGAGCCGTTTCTTGGCCTCACCAGGTTTGCCTTGCGGAAGGCGGCTTCCCTTACGGCCGCCAGGAGCGTGGAGAGGACCTCCTCGTACTCTGCCTCCCCTGAACCTTCGGGAGAATACAGGCTGACCGAGAAGTTGAAGCCGTCGTCGAATCCTCCGAGGAAATCATCGAGCTCCTCGATGTCGTCGAGCCTAGCGCGTGGATTTGGCGTGATTGAGACCGCCACCTTGTGTACGCCGGCAAGGTTCTCGTAGCCCCCTCTGGCATCCTTCAGCTCCAGCATCGCGACGTCTTCCCACAGCTGCTTGGAACTCGAGAGGCGATCGCTCAGAACAGAGCAGGCCTCGAGATAGGACAGGTTGCCGAAGGCCAAGATGAGCACCAGCTTCTTGTTGATAGTCGGGGTGTGGGGAAGAAGGTAAGGCAAGTCTGCCTCGAATGAATCTGGATGTTAATTAAGGGTATTCGGAGACAACATCGAGGTCGCTGTCCCGCTGTTAGCCGCCTGGCTCCACTCCTGCGATGGTCCAGGAGAACACGGGAACGTCACCTGCTTCCCTTGATGGAGAACAGCACGGCCACGGCGATTGAAAAGGGTACAACCGAGAGCAGGAAGGGAAAGACAGGTCCCACTGAGGAGTAGATCAGCCCTGCTGCGATCTGAGAGGGGAGCGACACCAGCGAAGGGAGAATGCTGAACATGGCGAGGATCTTACCCCTGTGCTCGACCTCTATTGCCTCTGCCTGTATACTGGAAAGCGAAGGACTCTGGATCGCGGTCCCTACGGCTCCCGTCATTCCCCACTCCAGAAGCTCGTCCATCGTCTTCGCTTGGGAGAACATCACGTTGCTTATCGGCGCCGCGACAGAGGCTATCAGGACGGCGTTCTTGGATCCTATCCGCTTGACCAAGAAGACGACCCCGAGCAGGAGGGACACCGTCGTGAGGCCTGCAAAGTCGACTATGATGCTATAATCGATTGGATTGAAATTCAGGTGGTCGACCACATAAATCGAGGCGAACGGCGCTGTCAGCCCTGTTCCTATCCCAGCGAGGGTCACGTACAGCAGGAGACGCTTCACGACGGGGGTTGAGCGCCTCGTCGCATTGATACCGGAGATGAAGGAATCTTTGACATAGCTCAGGAAAGGCTTCTTCTCGTGCGGCCTTGCGGCGAAGGTCTCGCCCAGCATCCTTGACCTGAAGGTGACTCCGATCGCCCCGAACAGCGCGCTCGCGCAGTAGGCCAGTTTGACGCCGTCCAAGATGCCGTAGTGAGCCATAAGCAGTCCGCCGAGAGTCGGGACGATGATTGAGGGCACGTTGTTTATCGCGCTGAAGACCGAGAAACCTCGTATGCGGTCTGCAGGCTCTATGGAATCGACCATCACAGAGTTGAACGCCGGGGTGTAGATGCTAGCTAGGGAGGCTATGGTCAAGGGGACGATGATGAGGTAGGCCGAGTTGATGACCGCGTAGATGACCGCGCTGCAGACGGATATCCAGCTGAAGGTCACAATCACCCTTCGCCTCCCCCAGGTGTCGGCGACGTATCCTCCGACCAGCAGCGCGAGTATCGTGACCGCCGTTCCGAACGCGACCAGGATGCCGATGTCGATGTCAGAGGCGCCGAGGGCTGCGAAGTACAGCGTCTGGTAGGGACTTGCCATCGCAGAGCCGATTGACCATAGAGACGACGTCGACGTGAGCACCCAGGCGTTGCGGGGAAGGCTGAGAAAACCTCTTGTCTTGCGCAGCCAATCGACGCTCGCGGTCATTCTTCCCACCATTCTCGGTCGTCTTGTATCGGGATATTAGGGTCTCAGTCCGGCATGTATGTCAGCGCTCCCCAGATCGATTTCCTATGATTAGATAATTTAGTTCCGGAGCTGGATTCAGCGAGTCAATCACGCTTCACCTTAATATGCCCCGGCTCACTCGAGATTCCTGTGGTGTTCGATGGGCCGAGTCATCGAGATGGATAACCTGACGAAGATCTTTGGCGAGAAGCTCATCGCGGTGAACAACGTGAACTTCGAGGTCGAAGAGGGTGCCATCTTCGGCTTCTTGGGTCCCAACGGTGCAGGCAAGACCACCACCATAAGATTGTTGCTTGGGCTGATACGGCCGACGGCCGGGGAAGTCAGAGTCTTCGGGGAGAAGATGACTCCCGGCTCGTCCAACCTGCGCCGGAGGATAGGATACCTTCCAACGAATCCCCGGTTCCCTCCGACGATGACCCCAATCAGGTACCTGGACTTTGTAGGGAAGCTCTTCCGCATCGGGAGGGAGGAGAGGATGAAGCGTCTCGCAACCCTGATACGCTCTGTCGGGCTGCTGGGAGACTCGTCTAGGGAGATCGCCGGGTTTTCGACGGGGATGGTAACCCGCCTCGGATTCGCGGCGGCCTTGATGAACGACCCCGAACTGCTAATCCTCGACGAGCCCACGTCTGGGCTGGACCCTGCCGGAAGAAAGTCGACCCTGGACCTGATTGCGGAGCTTGGCAAGCAGAAGACAATCTTCGTGTCGTCTCACATCCTTAGCGACATCGATAGGGTGTGCACCGACGTCGGCGTCATAGGCGAAGGTAAGGGCATTTTCTCGGGCTCGATAAAAGACATGAAGAAAATCATTCGCAGCCGCGTCATCCGACTGGAGCTGGAAGGGAATCTGGCGAAGTTCTGTGAGGCGTTGAAGGCTGCGCAATGGGTGGTTGGCTTTGAGACACGGGGTGACTTCGAGGTGGATATCACCTTCGGTCCCGCTATTTCAATGGTAGAGGCGGTCAGAGAGGTCACGAACCTCGTCTCTCGACTGGGGTTGGACCTTATCTCCGTGAGTTCTTCGACGTCCAGCGTCGAGGATGCGTTCATGGCGTTGCTTCGAGATGAAGAGTCGCGTGGGTTCCTCAGGGCAGCCTAGTCGGGGGGAGGCGCTCGGGCCTTTCTGGGCGATTGTGCAGGCCGATCTCAGAGGCCTCTTCAAGAGTCGGATAACCTATGGATGGCTCCTGGCTGCGGTCTTCGTCCAGGTGGTGAGGACGCTCGGCTCGAGCGGATCAGGGATGACCTCGAGTGTGGTCTCCTCCGGGCTCTCGGACTTTGTCTACATCTGGAGCCTGGTGATCATAGGGTTGGCCGCGAGCTCGGTCTCGTCGGAGGCCGGGGAGCTCGCCGATTCCATCATGAGCAAGTCGGTTACGCGCCTCGACTACGTCTTGGCCAAGTTCACATCGCGGATCGCGTACACGCTAATCAGCTTCTCTGTGGTCACGGCTGTGCTGGTGGGGCTCGCGCTAAGGCTGGACGTCAGCGACTACAACACCCTTGGACTGGCGTCTGCGATATTCGTCATTGCCCTTACGCTGGTCATGCTGACGGCTTTGGGAGTCGCGCTCAGCATAGCGATGCCGAACACCGTCATGTCAATCGTCGTTCTCCTGGTCCTGTGGTACTCGATGACGTTCTTCTTCCCCGTCGTTGGTCTCAACATCCTGTCCCCGGGGAGCCTGCTGGGCAAACTGCCGGACATCATCAAGGGCGCGTGGAGCCTGGGGGACTGGGAGACGGTCGCAGGTTTCATAGCGGTTTCGGGAGCCGCCACGGCGCTCTCGTCAGCTTACTTTTACATGAAGGACATCTGAACCGCTGGTGGATAGTGCGCGGATACCCTCTTCTTCAATGGTCCTTCGCCAGCTTGAACAGGCCAAAGAAGAAGTACCAGGGAATGGACCAGATGATGAAGTCGATGACAAGGTTGAGTGGATTGACTACAAACGGAGTCGTTAGCTATCTGGTGCTACTTGGACGGTGTGGTAGTAGGCGAATGTCAAAGGTGGTCCATAGTTCAGACCGTAGTTGGGCGATCCCTCACCGCCTCCCGAGGCAGGATATCCAATGCCGAAGAGGAAGACTACCAGTAGTAGCAAGCCGGCACACGCCACCGATGCGCTGACCCTCACCGCCGTGGCGATGACTCTTCGGGGCATCCAACTGGGAATCATGCGACTGAGATATAGGTTGTTGGTCGCAGCTTGCACTAGAAGTCTGGAGGGGCACCATGGCGATTATAGGTCTGAACTACTTTGCACTATGATGGTGTCTGAGAGTCTACTATGCCCACGCCATGTGCATCTATGGGACCGCCTTTGAGAACGCAGAGTTACTTGCGATAGCAGCTCACTTGCCCGACTGCGAGATAGTGAACCCCGGAACTCTTCAGACCAACCAGGGTAAGAGTGACGGCATGGCATACTGGTTCAGACTAATAGACTGCCGCGACGCCCTAATCTTCAGCAGACTCCTGAACAGGATCACCTCGGGCGTGGGCCTAGAGGTTAACCACGTCCTTGCCCGGCCCATTCCCGTGCATGAGCTGTCTCACGGAAAGATGGTGGGTGTGGCGAAACCTGTGCAATTCATGACGAGAGAGGAGACGCTGAAGCAATTCGAATTCTGGAGGACGGTGACGGATTCGAAGCTTGAAGCCGTCTGGAAGAAGGGTTGCCTGCTCAGTATACGAACGGTATGAAGGATGACGGTCCGTCTCTCTGAAGGCTCTCGATCAGGTTAGAGACCATTGCCCGATACGCGTCCATCAGTGGGAGCTTGCCACCCATGTATTCAACGGTGCACCTGTCCGCCTCCTCACCGATGCCTTCGAGCGTCCCTATGGCCTCTGGCTTGGGGTAGTAGAACCGGACTCCATGCCTGTCCGTCGAGCTTTAGAAGTCCCTCCAGCTGTAGAAGT
>PLUF01000113.1 GCA_003164815.1 Candidatus Gagatemarchaeum stordalenia | reverse complement strand
TTCGCGAGTTCCCGTCCAAAGCCACAGGGTCGCTCGCAACAAGCTGATCTTGTGGCGACGGAGAAAGGGCTGGCAGGTGAAGCGATGAGGGGGAACCCGACGCGGACGGTAATCCTCAGAGTCGATGCCAGCAAGTTGAGTGACGGCCATCACCTGATGGTTAACAGCCTCGGGCATCACCCGAAGACTCAACAGAACCCCGCGCAACAGACCCTGTCGAGCGACCGGCCATCCAGGCCGAGTCGAAGTTCGCCAGGAGGTACCCCCTGGGCCGCACAGAGAACTCTCTCAGTATCAGAAAACAACGTCCTGAAAGCTTATCAAGGGGAAACGATTACGTACTTTGCTTATTGTGGACAGAAAGTCTCTCACTCTAACTGCGGTCATGCTCGCCCTGGTCTCGTGCGGCCTCGCGCTTATTCCCCTCCTGCCCGCCGTCAGCGCCGAAGCTCCGGGCTCCTGGACCGCGACCACGAGCTATCCCGTGAGCGTCTTTGGGTCGTCCTGCGCAACGGACGGGAGCTACATCTATTGCGTGGGAGGCGACGCCGGCGGCTTCGTCAGCTCGGTCTATTCCGCCCCCATCTCCTCATCCGGGATCGGCGCGTGGACCCTCCAAACCAACCACTACCCGACGAGCGTCTACCTACCGTCGTGCGCCATAGCAGGCGGCTACATCTACTGCGTAGGCGGCTATACCGGGTCCTCGAACACCAACGCGGTCTATTACGCTCAGCTCACCTCCGGCTCCGTCGGCGTGTGGGGCAGCGGGACGAACTACCCGACCTACATAGAGGCAGAATCTTGCGTTATCTCGGGAGGCTACATCACATGCGTCGCCGGTCTGACCTTCCCAGCTTACGTAAGCACGATCACCAACGCGGTCTACTACGCGCAAGTCTCCTCATCCGGCGTGGGCGCGTGGTCTTCCACCACGAACTACCCGATTACCGATAATCTGAACACATGCTCCGTCTCGGGAGGGTACATCTTCTGCTTGGGAGGCGAGTATGACATGCAGCACGGCTTCGTGACGGGCGACGTCTACTCCAACACGCTCTCGTCGGGTGCCGTTGGCGCTACGTGGTCCTCCACCACAATGTACCCCTTCGCCGCAGATTCTGGGGCCGGGACTTGCGCCATCTCCGGCGGTTACATGTACTGCGTCGTCGGCTTCGGTGGAAGCGGGGAGGCGGTCAACTATGCTGCCGTCTCATCCGGCACGCTGGGAACGTGGACGGCAGGAGCCGCCTATCCCATGTACCTCGTCGCCAACCAGATCGTGATCTCCGGCGGTTACATCTATGGCATCGCAGGCGAGACAAGCAACGACTACTACGCTTTGATCGGTGGGACATCAACGACCTCGAGTTCCACCTCCACTTCGTCCAGCACGACCAGCACGTCCAGCACGTCGTCTTCCTCCACCACGTCCTCTCCGCACCTCCTCTGTCCTAGCACCGCTGGAGGCACGCTCATGCCACCGGGAGCCACATTCACGGACACGTTCGGCAACACCTGGCTGGCCCCGAGCGGGAGTCTGGGAGTGGGAGTGTGGAGCAGCTACTTCTTCCTGGGACCAATCAGCACCATTCCGGCGCCCATGCTCTCGGGCTGGGGCGGCGTCTACGGCACTTACGGCGGACAGATGGGCTGGGTCATCACCTTCTTCTGCTAGTAGCGCGCATGGACCGGGACAGGACCCCTGAACCACAATCGAGCTTGATATCGAGCTTGATGACCATAAACCCCCCTTCGAGCTATATATACGACTGAATCCAGCCGTGCCCCCATGACGAAGGTCGAGAGCGTCGTCGAGATCGAGGCGCCCATAGCCACCGTCTGGGACGTCCTAACGGACACTTCTTACATCGTGAAGCTCTTCCGCGACGCCGTGGCGGTCAAGGTCGACCCGCCCGGGCGTTCGTCCGTGGGCCAGAAGTACCACCTCATAGGGAAGGTCGGGAGGAGGAGGATCGAGATATTCCTACAGGTGGCCGAGCTGGTCCCGAAGACGAGGGTGGTCACTGTGCACGCTCCAGGTGGGCTCTTCAAGTCCTTCCAACAGGAGACGCTCCTGCATGCCGGAGCGGGCGCGACGGTCGCGAAGACGACCTTCGAGTACGAGCTCTCGCTCGGCTACCTCGGCAAGGTCCTGAACCAGATACTGGTGGAGAGGCTCGTGAGGGACAACCTGAGGTCATACTCCAACACGCTGAAGGAGCTCTCCGAACTCCTTCCCCTTCCGGTCGAGGAAGAGGACAAGGCGTAGTGTCCGGCCGGTCGCCCGGCGCAGATGCTGCCGTGCGGCAGGGCATGGAACCAGCGTCTTCGCAGGATATTCAATGAACGCCCTAGGAAACGGCCCAAGCGCTGTGAACATGATCTCGACGCACTGCCGCGTCCGGGCCTTCAACGTGCTTCCGCTCGAGCGCCTCGTGAAGGACGACCTGAGATCGTACACCCACAACCTCAAGGGCATCCGCGAGCTGGTTCCGGTGGAGACGCAGGCGTGATCAGGGTTGGACCGGACGAGCGCGGGTTGCGCGGTGTCAGCGGGAAGGGTTTGTTCCTCGTTATATAGGAGAGGAAAGCGATTTCACCATGGTAAGAGTCCAATCGACGTTCCTCGTGGAGGCCAAGCCCGAGGCCGTCTGGGAAGTCCTTACCGACGCGAATTACATCCCGAAACTCTACCCGGACCTGCTAAACATCAAGGTCGACCCTCCCGGGCGTGCTGTGGTCGGCCAGGCGCGCTCGCTCAACGGACGGGTGGGGAAGCGACTTATCGAGTTCAGGACCAGGGTGGCCGAGCTTGTGCCCATGAAGAGATTCGTCGTAACAGGGCGAAGGGGAGGCGCCTTCGAGTCGTTCACCGAGACCATCGATTTGGAGGGGCTGAACGAGGGCACGATGGTGAGGGCGCTCTTCGAGTTCAAGGTCTCGCCCGCTTACTTCGGGCCGGGGTTCGACATCCTCATGCTGAACCAGGCTGCCGCCCTCAACGAGGAGGTCTACATGAAGAACCTGAAGGAGCTCGCGGAGCTCCATCCGGTTAGCGCCAAGTCCTGACAAACCCCGAACTCAGGCTGGACGCGTCCGCGGCGTCCGGGTTATATAGTCGGATGCCGGCTTCAGAGCTGGTTTGAAAGTCGAGGACGCCTTCGAGATAGATGCCCCGAGGTGGACCATCTGGAAGGTCCTCATCGACCCTTCCTACATACCGAAGCTCTTCCCTGAGATCATCACGGCCGAGATGGAGCCTCCGGGCGAGATAACGGCCGGTTCGAGGACCAAGGTCTACGGCAAGATCGGCAAGATCAGGTTCGAGATCTATCTCGAGTTCCCGAGGGTGGAGAATGAGGTCTGTCTCATGAGTCGGCAGCTACCGGGCGGCCTCTTCCAGCTGTTCAGCCAGGCGGTCTTCCTCGAGGCGGTGGGCATGCAGACCCGGGTGAAGACGAGCTTCGAGTTCGCGCTGGTGCCCGAGTACGCCGCGAAGGTTACCGATGTCGCGCTCTTCGAGAAGACGGTCACCAACAATCTCCACGCGTACGCCCGAAACCTGAAGGAAATCTGCGAGCTGCTCCCGCTCCCCAGCTAGAGCGCTCGAGACGGAGGGTTTCTCGCCCGAATGGGCATGGTATCTACGCGCTCAATCGAGGGGCTTGGCCGGTGCGCCACCGGTCAGAGGCGAGTCCCTTAGGCACAGTAGAACGTGACTATCCAGCCCTGCTGGCCGTTGTAGGTCCCATAGTCCCCGCCCCATCCCCCCTGCATCGGAGGGGGAATGTTGCTCTGTGGCCCGGGGAAGAAGTAGCTGCTCAGGACGCCGCCGCCGACGGAGCCGCTTGGTGCCACCCAGGTGTTCCCGTATAGGTCCATGAATGTCGAGCCGTCGGGCATGTAGGCGCCTCCGAAGGTGCTTGGACACACCGGGACCGCTACCGAGAGCCCGGAGGAAGAGCTGGATGTCGATGTGGTGGACGAGCTAGTGGTCGTGGAAGACGAACTTGTCGTGGATGAAGACGAAGTAGTGGAGGACGAGGAGGTGGTGGAGTTGCTGGACGAGCTGCTGGTGGACACGGAACCCTGGTACTCCAGGACCCTGTTGTTGTTGTAGTCCGAGACCCAGAGGTTCCCGCTCGAGTCGAACGCCACGCCGTAGGGGTCGTTAACCCCCGTCGCAGTGGTGGCCGCTCCGCTTCCCGCGAAGTTGGTCTGGCCTATCACGACGGTCGCGGCCATGTCGGTGCAGAGCTGCTCGGACGTGCAACCGCTCGTCCCCGGCACGAACTCCAGGAGCCTGTTGTTGTACGAGTCTGCGACCCACAGGTCCCCGCTCGAGTCGAACGTCATCCCTTCGCTCCCGCACATCGCGGTGGCGTTGAGGGTCTCCGGCTTGCAGAGGGCCCCTGAACCGCTCGTCATCGTCGGCTGGCCCAGCACGACGGTCGCCGCCTCGCCGGTTGTGAACGTGCTCGTGAACTCGAGGACCCTGGCGTTGTTGCTGTCCAGCACCCAGAGGTTCCCAATGAGATCGAAGGCAAGGCCGTACGGATCATACATCGTCGTCGCCGTCCGGCCCTCGCCCTGCACGTTGAAGCCGGTCTGCCCTATCACGAGGCTGGCATCCATGCCCGTGCAGAGCTGGCCTGCCGAGCATCCGTTGCTCCCGGGGACATACTCGACGACCCGGTTGTTGTACCGGTCCGCGATCCACAGGTTCCCGTGCGAGTCGAACGCCAGGGCCGTCGGGCCGCTGAGGCCGGCCGCGCTGTCGCTCGCGTCTCCCGGACCCGTCGTGAAGGTGGACTGACCTAGAACAACGCTTGCAGCCTCACCGTTGGAGAACGGAGTCGTGAACTCGAGGACCCTGTTGTTGCTGCTGTCCACAACCCAGAGGTTCCCGTGGGAGTCGAACGCGATATCGTAGGGAGAGTTCAGAGAGGACGAGTTGACCACTGCGTTCATCCCTTCGTTGATGCCCCTCGCGGTCATGCCCATCTGGCCGAGCACGATGCTGGCCGCCATGTTAGTGCACAGCTGCCCTGGGGGACAGCTCCCCGTACCGGGCACGAACTCGAGTATCCTGTTGTTATCCGTGTCCGCCACCCAGAGGTCGCCGTGGGAGTCGAACGCTATGTCGCGCGCTTCAAGGATCCCGTTGGCGACCGCGTTGAAGCCGTTCCCGTTGTTATCGGAGCCCGAAGTGAGATTGGGCTGCCCGATTGCGGTGACCGCGGTCTGGCCGCTGGTGAACGCCATGGCCTGGGGCGAGATGCCGAGCAGGAGGACGAAGAGAACGGCCGCGACCGCGATCCCTACTGGTTTACTTCTAAGTACCTTAACACGCAAGTGGCCGAGGTATCTTTTCTCGGCTATTAAACATAACAATTGTTATTGGACTCTAAAAGAATCGGCGACCCCGGAGGAGTCGCGGCCGGGGGAAACGCTCCGGTCGCATCGAGCTTGATATCAAGCTGGAGCCCCGCTCGCCGCTGCAAAGGACTCCAGAGGAACGCGCTCTATCTCGGGGACGCCCTCGAGCGCGCGGTCATCGGAGATAAACCGGCGAATGCCCTTTCCAATGGCAGTGGCACAATGTATCGCATCCCGCGGCGCCAGGTTCGACGCCTCCGCGATAGCCTGGGCGCGGGCGATCACGGAAGCGCTCGCGTCGACGAACCTCAGGTGGGGGAAGTTCAGGAGCTTCCTGCCGGCCCCGATCCCGTCTGTCCTCCCAAGGACCTTCGAGACGACCCAGACGACCTCGTCCCAAGTGAGCACCGAGGTGTAAGCAGTCAGCGTGCCTGCTTCTATCTGTTCGAGGGTCCTTCTGGCGCCGCTCGACCTGGGCGAGTTCTCGCCCAGTAATGGAAGGATGAAGACGTTCGAGTCAACGTATGACAGTTCGGTCAATGTACTCTTCCTCGATTAGGCCCCTGATGTCCACTTTCCCACGCACCTTGGATGCTTCCGTTTCTATGAAATAATCGACGTAGCTGGTCGTCCGAGGCGAAGGTCGCCGGAGGATGACCTCGTCCCCCCTGACCTCGACGACGACTTCTGACCCCTCGACGAGCCCCACTTGGTCCCTGACTTGTTTCGGAATCACGACCTGTCCTTTTGGGCCGACGACTCTGGTCATCTTGGTCATGTCCATGGCAGGAAGTATAACCACAATTTATACTTAAGCCCCACCCGGAAAATGACTGTTCTTTCCCCGCTTGCTCTTCTACGGCTGTGTCGACCTCGGCGCCCTTCTCCTAGGCATGTACGTGCCTCCGAAGACGCTGGCCGGGAGAAGGGCTCCGGTCGCATCGAGCTTGATATCAAGCTGGAGATACCACAGCTACAGCTGCTATTCCGTCCGACGCGTTTCGCAGCGAGAGTAACCCAACCCCTTGGTGCAATCGTCAGGAGGGTGGCAAGTCGCTCAAGGCCTCATTTAAGCATCGGGTCGGTGAGCTTCATTCTGCGGTTTCTCCACTCCAACTCCCCGAGGTCCAAAAGTTCCGAGTCGTGGGTGTAGACCATGGGAATGCGGTTGACCAAGTAATTCGCCAATATCAGGGAATCCCTCCCACCCAGATCGTATTTCTCAGCCAAGCTCAGCGCAGTCAGCGAGATGGATCTGGTTTGGTTGAGGAACTCTACGAAAGGATGTCGAATCAAACTGCTCAACGTCCTCCTTGCATCCTCCCTGTTCCAGCCGTGCGAGTAAACGAGCGTGTGGTAGGCTTCGTGCACCACGGTGGGGTTGATCGCAGCTGTCGATTGAGCTGAAAGAGACTGCAGCACCGGGATCGTCCTCGCGTGTTCTGGCGAACCCGGATCCAGGAAGTAACAGACGATGTTCGTATCAAGGCCGAATGGCATCAGCGACCCTCTTTCCAGATCGACTTCATCTTAGCCGGGCTGGGATAAGTGGGCGTCTTCGTCCTTCTTGGTCCAGCCTCGATCATCCTCAAGAAGTTCGCGGCGAAGTCGTCCACCTCCTCTCGAGGAATAAGCAGAACTCCCTCTTCCGTCTTTCTGATAAGGACATGGCCCCCAAGGTCCTCCCTGAATTCGACCGGGATCACGATTCTTCCCTTGGCATCAAGAGTAGCGGCTCTGTCCATGTCCCACCAATACATGGTGGGAGTATAAAAGAACCACCCGGTCCCTAGGCCCATACGACCATTCCTGATTATTTGAGAAACGACCGGAGATCCTGGCATCTGGCAGGTTGAGCCCTAGTCATGTCATGTCATGTCTGCTCAAACAGCCTCGCCACAAACCAGGGAGTGACATTTTTCCGGTTTTTGGTGGTTTTCGGGCGTTTGCAGCCAGTTCCCCTGCAGGGGAACATCGCAAGTGACGCCCTCTAAACGTATAGTGTATCCTGCAGGGACATAAACCAGCTCCTAGGAGCAAAGGATGGTGCTGTTTCTAAACGACAAAAAACGACACTGCCGTGTGTCCCTACAGGGATACCAAATCATCGTCCCGGATGGAAAACGCGGATCAAAGGCTAGACTCCGATGGATGGTTCGTAGACTGATGCCATTCTCCTCAACCGGCGCACCCTTGGCGAAGAAGACTTCAACTCCTTGTCCGTGACCCTTGGATCGAAGCTTTGCACAGCCCGCAAGCCTGCGACGCGCTCCCTCCGCGCTGCCCCGTGTTGCTTTCGCTGAACCTCCGCCTTTAGCGCTGACTTTGCCACCACTTGCGGAGAGATATGCAGCTCCATGAGTTTGTAGAACAAATCCTCATCGATTCTGATTACGATGGTCTTTTTTCCCTGCTGACCAGAATCCATGCCAGTCTAAAGCGTCAGGCTACTTAAGCCCCACGCGGGCGTTGAGCGTGGCCGATGACATTTCTAGCGCGTTGACACCCTGCCCCCCACGGCTCATCTAGCCGACTTGCAGAAGGAAAAACCCCTATTTGGGCTCCGTTTTGCAGGACATGAGACCTAGGCCACTATCCCAGCTCGGTGGACCGGGACGCATTCAGGTGCCTTGCCGCGACCCGGAGCAGCTGCTCGTCGTCCGTGACGAGCCGATGGCCGTCCTGCGTCAGTCCAGAAAGAAGGGTGGGGTAGGGAAGGGGCTCCTTCCCATCTCCTTCACGAGCTCCTGCTCCCTGTGGGCAAAGAGCGGCGTCGAGGACGTCGCCTCCGCGACGGCCAGCGTATAGCAGTCCGCCAGGGCGAGTGAACGCGAGCACTTGACCGCCGCCGCGGCCCTGTGGATCGAGACGTCGTCCTCGATCGCAAGGTACCCGGAGGCGAGGAGGGCATCGATGCGCCTCGACGCCGAAGCGTGGCCGACCTTCCGGCAGAGCAAGTACTCGGTCTCCGCGATGTTCACAAGGCTCGTGTGCGGGGTGACAGTGGCCATCCGGATCGCGTCGAGCAGCTGCGCCCCTCTGGGGGTCGCCTCCAGTATCTCGATCAGCGCGCCAGGGTCGAGCGCGACGTGGCCCCTAGGTGTACCTGCGCTCAAGCTCCTGCTCACTCCGGGCGTCCTCCTCCCGTCCGTTCCGCAGCGCATCCGCGATTTCGGCCGACGACCTCCCCGTCGCCTTGACCGCTTCCATTAGGAGCCTCTCGTTCTTTCCGGTCTTCGAAAGGAGGTACTCTATCACGTCCTCATAGTCGACCTTCTTACCCCTCCGCAGTTGCAGCTGCCCGGCGACCCGTAGGAGTTCTCGCCTAGTCCTCTCCGAGATGGTGATCGTGGTAGAACTCATGGGTTCCATTGGACCAATAGCTCCTATGGTTATTTAAGCGCGGCTCCGTAAGGAACCTTTCGGCAGCGAGGATCGACCTGTCTCGGAGTCTATCAAGCTCGATATCAAGCTTGAATTGGCTGTCTTGCTAGCTTGAAGCCGAGCTTTCGACATCCTGCTCGATCTTCCCGATGGGCCAGAGGGCCATCACCGACATGTAGATCAGGTAGATGCCGACCCCTTCATGTCCCGGAGGACGTCGGAGACGGGGCGGTGAGTCGCGTACGGGCAGTAGTCGCCTTGGACGAGCCCGCTGCGCATTAACCAGTATCCCAGGGCATCCTTGCCTATTCCCGGTGGGCCCACCACGAGGATGGCCGACCTGTCAGGATATCCGTCGCTCCCGAGAAGCTTGTCGAGCGACGGCACACCCGTCGATACCAAATGGGGCAGCGGCGGGTGGGGGGCCGCCAGTGATAAGTCTATTTTCGGCGCCGCCGCACGGGCCGAGTTCCTAGGGCGATGTTTTTAGCCTCGGGCGCGCACGCGCGTTTGTGCTCAAGATCGACTGCTCAGAGCTCTCGGCCGACGAGAAGCTCGCGCTGGCGTCCGAGATCTCCGACGCCCTTGAGGGGAGGGCCCTCGCGCTGGTCAAGCTCGACAGCATCGTCTTCGACCAGCTCACCGACGAGAGGGTGACCGTCGACACCCTGCAGCCCGTCGTCAGCGACTTCATATCGCGCAGGAAGGACGCAGAGTACTACTCGACCGATGTGCGCGGAGAGACGATCGTAGTCCACTCGGCAGACCCCGTGGCCGCCACGAGGAGGAAGACGGAGAACACGCTTCCCCCCAACCTTAGGCAGTGCCCATACTGCTCGTTCATCACTCAGTACGAGGAGGAGTACACCGTCCACGTGCGGGCGCACCTCTTCGGAATCTGAAGGGGTCTCCGAGGCGGTCAGATGCCTATCCCGTGCAGGGATTGTCCCGCGCTCAGCTCGACCACCTTGAACCTGAGCTGCCTCGCCTTGGTCGAATAGGACCTCTCGCCTACGTGGCCGACCATCCCGAAGATGCCCTCGACGACGCCCGCGCACAGGCCGTACGTGGTCCAGCTGTCGACCGCGCCGGCGGTGTTCGCGATTATCGGGTCTCGTACTACCACGGCGACGGTGCCGCGCTCCATGGCCGAAAGGTCAAAGCTCGCGAGCCCCCAGCCGCTCGTCCGCAGCTCATCCTCGGCCGCCATCAGCATGGCCTGCTGGCTGGTCCCGGGGTTGGATCTCCTCAACGCCCTTGTCAGGGCCAGGCCCGACTGCCGGCCTGTGGCGAAGAGGACCAGGTTCCCGGTGTCCTCGGGGAGCTTAGAGAACGCGGTCTCGACATCTGTCAGGTTCTCGGTCGATGTGATCACCAGCCTGGTCCCGTCGAGGGCCACCACGGGAAAGAGGAACCTGTTGTATCGCGATATTCCCATCTCCGTCCCGTCGGCCGACTGCACGGCGAGCAGGTTCCTCAGGAGGCCGAGCAGCGTCTCGACGGAACAATCAGAAGACTCCAGGCATACGTAGGCAGATATGACGAAGAGCTTGGTCTCGGGCATACTCTGGGATGCGAGTCCTAACAGATCGACCTTGTGATCGCGGAACATGACGAGCATCATGGCCAGAGCCTCTACATGGTCCTTCCCCACGACCACGAGTTCGATGACCTTGCGGGCGCTAGCCTGCTTCGTGCCGAGTATCCTCGGCAGATATTCAGCAGGCTTGGGCGGAAGCGGCATTGAGATTGTGCATAGTCCCCTCCCTCATAAAGTATACTCAAAATGGTTGTGGGGACATGGAATCTGCATCGCGTACTCGAATAAACACGGAAGGGCGCCTTTGGTACCCGTCTAGACGAGCTCTCGGTTCGACCTCGTATCGTGGTGGTACTCCACAAGCTCGAACGAGAAGACCCGTGTGACTGCGTTGAACTTCGTCCTTCCAGAGCCGACCGTCCTGTACCCGTAGATCGATTCCAGGAATTCTGACACGAGGCCCATCAGCCACCAGCTCGACTGGGAACCTTGGATTCCAGCGAAGATAGGTTCCCTCACCGACACCTTGACCTTGGTCTCGCCTTCCTCGGCCTGTACGCTGACGATCCCCCAGCCCCTTGCGCGCATGTCGTCCGTGGCGGTACTAAGGAGGGTGTCCCTGTCTGCATCCGGCAACATGTTCCTGTGGAGCGCCGCGACGCTGAGCCAACTCGATCGCCCTACCTCGAAGATCAGCTGCAGCCCCTGCACGCCCAGCTGCTTGTTCAAGTCACGTTCCATGAACGCGATCGATTCGCCTGGCATGATGACGGCGCGGTTTTCCTCGAAGAGGATGACGGGAAAGAGCCGCTGATCGTAGACGACGTCCTCGGTCTGAGTGACAGAGACGCTCGTGACGCAGGGCAGGCCCTTCAGCTCGGTTGCGAGTTCATCCGAGCTGCAGTCGGCACGCGCGAGGTCAGCGAATATGCTGAAGATGAACTTCTGACCGCCTTCGGCGTCGTAGGTCCCGCCGCTGATCAGGTTCACCCCGTGCTTGGCTTTGATCGAAGTCACTTTGGCGAGGGCCCCTATCTCGTCCGAGCCTCCAATGACTAGGTAGGGCACTGCTTCTCCTAGGGGCGCAACCACCGTTATCCGGCGTGGAAAGTAGTCCGGCTCTTCGCTCTTCAAAGCGCACAGAAGCGTTCTCACTCCAGGTTTAAAAACCTCTGCACGAATCGGCGAAATACACGAAGAATTCGCAGGTCACAACCACTGTCTTGACTAAAACTCGTATATTTCTGCGGTCAAGCCGAAAATCTATCGTCCTCCCTTGACTTCCTCAAAGTTGCATGAGGTACTCGTCCGTTCTTGAGGAAACGACCATACCGATTTCGACGGGCTGGGCGGGGAGGGGAATCCGTCCCCGAAGGTCGTACAGTCTTCGCCACACAGCACGTAAGCGGTCTTATGCTCAAGGCGCACTCAAATACCACACATCTTACTTGTAAGACGCATCTCCTATCATAGCCCTCTCCGCAGCTGCTTGCGCCTAGGGCGACGCCGCTGACCCATCTCCGAAGAGGGTGAAGGATGCGACTTGGTAAAGGCGAGTGCGGCGATCGGGTCGAGGGCCAGGCGTGGGCGAGGTGCCCGTAAAGGAATATAATTCATACACTGGAGGGCGCTGATGTGTAATGCCCGCCAAGATCCTGACGATGGACAACCTCGACCTTGATGGAAAGCGAGTCTTCCTGAGGGTCGACATCAACACGCCGGTCCATCCTGAGACCGGTGAGCTGCTGGAGCTGAGCAGGATCGAGGAGGCGGCTCTGACAATCCGGGACTTGCCCAACTCGATCGTAGTGGTAGCCTCTCACCAGGGTAGAGTGGGGAGGTACGACTACATCTCGATGGAGAAGCATGCAAAGGCGCTCTCCAAGGTGCTTGGGAAGAACGTGAGGTTCGTGCAGGACGTGTTCGGAGAGGCCGCGCAGTCGGCGATCGACGGGTCGAGCCCGGGCGACGTCATAGTTCTTGACAACCTGAGATTCACCGCCGAGGAGAACGTCGAGTTCTCGCCGAGAGACGCGGAGAAGTCTGTACTCGTCACTCGGCTGAGGCCGCACCTCGACGCCTGCATACTGGACGCGTTCCCGACGGCCCATAGGTCGCCGCCTTCCATAGTGGGCTTCGCCGAGCTCATCCCCACCTGCGCAGGGCGGACGGTCGCCAAGGAGCTGATGAAGCTCGAGCGCATCTTCGGGATCGAGAAGGGCCCGTACGTCACGGTGCTGGGCGGAGCCAAGGTTACCGACAGGATAGAGGCGATAGAGGCGCTGATCGCGAACAACCGGGCCGACAAGGTCCTGCTCTCCGGGCTGGTCGCGCTGGTCTTCCTAAAGTCCAAAGGCAAGTACAGGGGTTCGCTCCAGGTCGAGAACGAGCAGAAGATGCTCGTGAAGGCCCGTCAGCTCCTGGACGACCACCCGCAGGCGTTCGAGCTTCCAACAGACGTTGCGGTGCGGGTCGAGGGTTCGAGGAGGGAGCTGGACGTCTCCGAGGTGACCGAGAGGATGGCCGTCCTCGACGTCGGGACCAAGACCATCGACAGATACTCACGCTACATCAAGGGCGCGGGGACGGTCTTCATGAGCGGGCCCCCCGGCGCGTTCGAGTACGAGGAGTTCTCCCTCGGCACGGAGATGCTGCTCAAGGCCATGGCGGACTCCTTCGGGACCACCATCGTCAGCGGCGGGCACCTCTCCGCCGCCCTGCACAGGTTCGGGGTCGCGGACTCGATCGATCACGTCAGCACCGCCGGCGGCGCGCTCGTGCAGTACCTCGCCGGCAAACGATTGCCTCTTATGGACGCGCTGGAAAGGGCAGCGGCCAAGTGGGGCAAATGATCAGGGTTGGCATAAACGGCTACGGGACAATCGGAAGGCGAGTAGCTGACGCTGTAGGGCTCCAAGAGGACATGGAGCTCGTCGGCGTCACGAAGGCGAGGCCGGACTACAGAGCGACGATGGCGATCGAGAAGGGAATCCCCGTCTATGTCGCGAACAACGAGCACGCTGCGGCCTTCGACAAGGCGAAGGTGCCGTACGCGGGCAGCCTCGGAGACCTCCTCAAGCTGGTCGACGTCGTCGTCGACGCGACGCCGGAGCTGGGCGCTGAGTACAAGCCGGTCTACGAGATGGCGGGGATCAAGGCCCTGTTCCAGGGAGGAGAGGAGCACGAGCTCACCGGGTCCTCGTTCGTGGCGCAGTGCAACTATGATTCAGTCCGAGGGAAGAATATGACGCGGGTGGTCAGCTGCAACACGACGGGGCTGTGCAGGGTGCTCCATGCGCTCGACGAGAGCTTCGGGGTCGCGAAGGCCCGGGCCGTCCTCGTGAGGAGGGCCGCAGACCCCGACGAGATCTCCAAGGGGCCGATAGACGCGATCGTCCTTGACCCGACCACGCTTCCATCCCATCACGGCCCGGACGTCCAGACGGTCCTTCCGGCCCTCAAGATTGCGACGATGGCCGTCAAGGTGCCGGTCACCCACATGCACCTCCACAGCCTGATGATCACGCTCAAGCGGCCGCCGACGAAGGAGGAGGCCGTGCAAGCCCTGCACGACGCGCCCAGGACCCTCCTGGTGAGCGGCAAGTCCGGGTTCAAGTCGACCGCTCAGGTGATAGACTGGGCCAGGGAGAGGGGAAGGCCGCGGAACGACGTCTACGAGGCGGTCGTCTGGAGCGATTCGGTCTCCATGGTCGACGACGAGGTCTGCCTGTTCCTAGGTGTTCAGCAGGAGGCGATAGTCGTTCCCGAGAATGTCGACGCCATCAGGGCTCTGCTCACCGACATCCCAGCCGCCGATTCGATCAGGACCACCGACGTCTCGATGGGAATAGCCCACCACGGCTAGGAGTGGCCTTCGATCGCCCGAGGATGGTATGGCGCCTCGAGCCTCTTCACGTCGTCCGCAGAGAGTTTGATCTCGAGCGCAGCCACCAGCTCCTCCAGCTGTCCAACCTTGCTGGTCCCGATTATGGGTGAGACCACCCCGGGCCTGCCGAGCACCCATGCCAGCGCGACCTGGGCGGCGGTCGCGCCCTTCTCCTTGGCGACCTCCAAGACCTCGTCGAGGATGTCGAAGTCCTGCGGCTTGAAGAACCGCTCCTTGAGGAGCCTGTCCCCCTCGTATCTCCTGCCAGATGGCTTCTTGTTGCGCCGGTACTTGCCGCTCAGGAACCCGCGGGCGAGCGGACTCCAGGCGATGATGCCGACGCCCCGGCTCCTGCAGAGCGGGATCATCTCCCTCTCCTCCTCCCTGTAGGCCAGGTTGTAGTGGTTCTGCATGCTCACGAACTTCTCGAGGCCGAGCCTCTCGCTGAGGTCGAGGGCCTCGGCGAACTGCCAGGCCCACATGCTGGAGGCCCCGAGGTAGTTCACCGCCCCGTCCCTCACGAGGTCGTTCAGGGTCGTCAGGGTCTCCCCGATCGGCGCCTCGTAGTCCCACCTGTGTATCTGGTAGAGGTCGATGTAATCGGTCCCGAGCCGCTCGAGAGAGCGCTTGGCCTCGTGGCGGATGTGCTTCCTCGAGAGTCCCCTGTCGTTCGGACCCGGACCCATGGGGTTGTAGACCTTCGTGGCGATAACGAGGTCCTCCCTTCTTCCCTTGATCGCCCGCCCCAGCGTCTCCTCGGAACGGCCCTCGGAGTACATGTCCGCGGTGTCGAAGAAGTTGATCCCGAGGTCTATGGCCCGGTCGATAATCGGCTTCGACTGGGCGTAGTCGAGCGTCCACACGAAATATCCCGACTTCATCCCTCCGAAGGACATGCACCCTATGCACAGACGGGAGACCTTGAGGCCGCTAGCGCCGAGTCTTACGTACTCCATGGCGGCGCCCCCTGTGCCGCGGGGACCTAATCAGAGTTGCGATGGTGCATGACCTCGGGATAGGCCCTAGGCTGAATTATTGACGTGGATACCTCCGGTCGCAAGCTGTATGCTCCGGCAGGCTATCCCGAAATGTCCGTTGCGCTGAGCCAGGGCCCTTCCGCGATCAGGTCCCGGTGCCGACTCGTGCCAGCGTCTTCCTTCTCAGGAGGGCGAGCGCCAGGAACCCGGCCGCTGCGACCAGGGGAGCCACCAAGCCAAACTGGGGAACAGGGCTGGAAAGCGGGGGTGCGTTGGACCCGATCTGGGCTGGTGTGAATGCGGTCGTGGGTATGATGATCATGTTGGCAGGCGATCCTGTCGACCACGATAGATCGATGCCAGACTGCGAGTCGCACGTCTCGTAGTAGTCGACCTCGATGGCGTAGTAGCCCGTACTTGCAACCGTGATGGGTCCCGAGTCGGACAATCCGGATGCGTGTACTCCGCCGTCGTTCAAGACGAGGTTTGCCGCCGAGATGGTTGAACTCCCCGGAGTTGTGTTGATGTAGAGCCATGAGCCGTCGTCGCTGTTGAGCTGGAAGTAGTAGGTGGTACCTGTGGTCAGCCAGATGTATCCTGTCCATTCAACACTGAAGTCTGTGTTGAGGAACGTGGTCGTTCCTACCGTGAACCCTGTTCCGGTCCCTGACCCGAATCCTGGGGTTGAACTCTCGTCCCAGTAGAAGCCCGTTGAGACTCCGTGGGCTATGTTGGGATCGATCTCAGTCGCGGTCGGAGCGGTGCTCGACGGCACGCCGGCCGGTGGTGTATTCTCTGGCGTGCACGCGGGCCACGCTGCCATCGGGCTTCCGAAGTAGGTTCCTTTCCAGAAGGCTGCGTAGAGCCCCGAAGCCACCGTCGCACCTGCCGGTGTGGCTGCCAGCGCCGGAGCAGCGAAAAGCAAGGTTATTGCGAGTGCCGAGTACAGAATCTTTCGGTTCATCCGTCGCCTAGCATGGACCAAACTGCTAATAAACTTCATGAATCACAGAGAAACACGCATGAATCTCGAATTCATGCGTTAATCGCGGACTTGGCCCACATCAACCTCCTCGGTCATTCTGAAGAATCTGCCCTGTCAAGTGGCGAGATACCTCGGGCCCGTCCGTCGGAGCAGGGCTAGGCTCTTGCCGCGGCCTCGGCCGCGCTCCTCAGCACGTACCTCGGCGTCTTGAAGTCCTTGATGAGCGACTTCGTCCGCTTCTTGACCACGTCCGAGGGCTTCTTCCCGTGCACTACGATCCCTATCAGCTCGGCGATCTCCTCCATCTGGGGCGGCCCCATCCCCATCCTCGTCACCTCGTTGGTCCCTATCCTGCAGAGGTTGTCGATGATGATGTTGGACTCCTCGAGCCTCTTGGCGATGAACTCGCTCTTCGTCTTGTCGTACCCCAGGAGGACCTGGTGGGACTTGGAGTATCCGTGGGAGGCCCCGCGCACGTGCACGTCGTTCTCGTCGAGGGCTTTGCCGAGCGCCTGCGAATTCTTGATGACCGCCTGGGCGTAGCTCTTGCCGAACTGCAGCATCTCGGTCAGGGTGAGCGCGAGGGACGCGACCCTGTTCCAGTGAATGTTGTCGACTATCATCGGGTAGAGGTCGGCGGCCACCTGCTTGAAGACCTCCTCGTTGTTGCCGAGGATGATGCCCCCCTGCGGACCCGGGAAGGTCTTGTGGGTCGAGCCCATCAGGAGCGAGCACCCCTCCCGGAGAGGGTCCTGGAACTCGCCCCCTGCCAGGAGTCCCATCACGTGGGACCCGTCGTAGACGCAGACCGAATCGTCCGCGTCGCCCGCTATCTCCTTGACCGGGTGTGGAAACGGGATGAAACTTGAGCCGAAGATTATCAGGTTGGGCTTCTCGGATTCCAGCATCCTCCTGGTCTCCTTGGCGTCGATGTTGACCGCGTCCTTGTCATAGGGGAAGTAGATGTCCTTCAGGCCGAAGAGCCGGCCGAGGCTGTCCTGGGTGAAGCCCTGGTATCCGCCGTCCGAGGGGTTCACCGACAAGATCTTGTCGCCCCTCTTCGTGAGCCCCTGGAGCACGGCCATGTCGGCGATGTGCCCAGAGAACGGGCGGACGTCCGCGAACCTGGCGTTGAAGACCTTCCGCGCCACCTCCTCGGCGAGGGCCTGCACCTCGTCCGTGAACCTCGACCCGCGGTAGAACTTGTCTGTCGCGGTGTAACGGTTGCAGAAATCGGTGGTGAGCATCCTCCTCGCTTCCGGGCTGGCGAAGTTCTCCGACGCTATCATGTTGAGGCACTCGGTGTTCCGCCACTCCTCATGGAGCCTGACGGCGTTCTCGAGTCTCTCCAGATAATGATAGGACAAGTTTTGCGCTCTGGCCGCCGAAACATCGCTATTTAGGTTTGGGATACAGAAGACGGGCGGAAAGCTGCCCGAATTCCAAAACCTCAAATGGCGGAGCGGCCGCCGGTCGCCTATGAGGCTGGTCCTTGCGGGCTTCGGGGTCGTCGGGCAGAGCTTCGCCGAACTGCTCTCGCACAAGCAGAAGGAGCTCGCGAGCGTCTACGGGCTGGTACCCAGGGTCGTGGCCATAGTCGACAGCAGCGGGTCGGTCACGGACGAGCGCGGCCTCGACATCGCCGGGGTGATAAGGTCCAAGCGGAGACTGGGGTCGGTCCGCGCGCGAGGTGAGAAGAGGACGACCGCCGAGATAATCAGGGAGACCGAGGCGGATGTCATGGTCGAGACGACCCCGACCGACTTCAAGACGGGTGAGCCCGGCCTGGGACACATGCGGGCCGCGTTCATCTCGAAAAAGTCGGTGATCACGTGCAACAAGGGTCCCCTCGGGGTCGCGTTCCATGCCCTCGGGGAGCTCGCCCGGCACAACTCGGTCCAGTTCCGGTACAGCGGGGCCGTGGGAGGGGGTACGCCGATCCTGGACTTCGGCCATACGTGCTCCACCGGGGACGAGATAACGAAGGTGACAGGTATACTCAACGGGACCTGCAACTTCATCCTAACCAAGATGGAGAGCGACGGGCTGGGGTTCGGCGACGCCCTCGCGCTCGCCCAGAAAGAGGGTTACGCCGAGACCGACCCTTCGCTGGACATCAACGGCTTCGACACCGCAGTGAAGCTCGTGATCATCGCGAACCACCTGAAGCTCAGCCGGGACACTGTCAGAGACGTCTCCGTCAAGGGGATAGCGGACATCTCGCCCGGAGAGGTNNCCCTCTCCGTCGCTCCCGCCGTGATTGACAGGGACGACCCTCTTTGCATCAGCGGCGCGTTCAACGCCGTCAAGTTCTACTGCCGGTACTCGGGCCCGAAGGTCATCGTCGGCAAGGGCGCGGGCGGACCCGAGACCGCCTCCTCGCTCCTGAGAGACCTGATTGAAATACGCGGCTCGATGGGCGTGGGAGGTACGACATGAAGATAGTGATGAAGTTCGGCGGGACCTCCGTGGCCGACGGGAAGCGCATCAGGCACGTGGCCTCCCTCGCGGCCCGATTCTCCCGCGGGAACCAGCTCGTCGTGGTCTGCTCCGCGATGGGCGACGTCACGGACCAGCTCATCTCCCTTACGGAGGACGCGAGGAGCGGGTCGGAGAAGGCCGTGGAGGCCAGACTCGCCGCGATCAGGGAGAGCCACCTCGCCGCCCTGAAGGAGGCCGTGAAGTCCCCGGAGGTCGCGGCGAAGGTCAGGCGCAAGCTGACGGAGACGCTCGCTCAGCTCGGACAGCTGGCGCGGGGGTCGACCATCCTCCGGGAGCTCACCCCGAGGTCACGGGACGGCATCCTCTCGTCCGGCGAGAGGCTCTCGAACCCGATAGTCTGGGGCGCGCTCCTGGACCAGGGCGTCGATTCCGTCTACCTCACCGGCGGCGAGTGCGGCATAATGACCGACGACAACTTCGGCGACGCGGCTCCCCTCATGGAGGTGACGGGCTACCAGGTCAAGGAGAACCTCGGAAGGATCATGGGCGAGGGCAAGACTCCGGTCGTGACTGGGTACATCGGCGCGACCCAGGGAGGCGAGATGACCACCTTCGGCCGCGGCGGATCGGACCTTACGGCCACGGTGATCGCGTCCTCGATAGGGGCGGACGAGGTCTGGATCTGGAGCGACGTCGACGGGCTGATGACGGCAGACCCCAAGACCGTCCCGGACGCCAGGGTCCTCAGCGAGGTCTCGTACGCGGAGGCAGGCGAGATGGCCGTCTTCGGCGCCAAGGCGCTGCACCCGCGTACCCTGGAGCCTGTGGCCGAGAAGGGGATACCCGTCCGGTTCCGCAACACGTTCAAGCCCGACCACCCGGGCACGGTCGTCAGGCGGGACCCCAAGGCTTACGCGAAGAACATCGTGAAATCGGTGGCGCTCGTCAAGGGAGTCGCAATAATCACGCTGACAGGCGCCAGCATGGTCGGCCGTCCGGGGAGCGCGGCCAGGATCTTCGACGTGGTCGCGAAGAGCGGGACCAACATCCTGATGATCTCGCAGAGCGTCTCCGAGTCGAACATCAGCATGGTGGTCAACCGGTCTACGATGCATAGGGCCGTCAACGCGCTTGAGCTGATGATGCTCGGGCCGGGCGGCCTGAAGCAGGTCAACTACGAGGACGACGTGAGCGCCGTCGCGGTGGTCGGCGGAGGGATGAGGGGCGCGAAGGGCATAGCCGCCAGGGTATTCGGGGCGGTGGCTGCGAGCGGGATAAATGTGAGGATGATCGCGCAGGGCTCGTCAGAGCAGAACATCTCCTTCGTCGTGCACGAGGGCGACGCTAAGGACGCGGTGAGGGCCGTGCACCGGGCGTTCCACCTCGAGAAGCTAAATAGCTCGTAGCCGCGGACCGTGCAGCCGCGCGCCAGCATGAGGATACACTACACCGTCAGGATGGACCAGCCCGCATCCCACTACTTCGGAGTCTCGATGAGGATCGAGGGGCTAAGAGGGTCGGCGCCAGCGGACGCCGTAAGGCTTGCGATGCCCGTCTGGACTCCCGGCTCCTACCTCGTCAGGGAGTTCGCCAGGAACGTGCTCGACCTCAGGGCGTCGGACGGTTCAGGCAGGGAACTCTCGACCGAGAAGGACGCGAAGGACAGCTGGAGGGTCGCCCTCGATGGTTCCGACACCCTCGAGGTTGCGTACCAGGTCTACGCGTTCAGGCACGACACCAACCAGAGCTACCTGGACACGGACCACGCAGTGATCAACGGGGCGAGCGTCTTCCTCTATCTCGACGGGCAGCAGTCCCACTCACTGACGGTCGAGATCGTCCCTCACTCGGGATGGAGCGTGATAGCGACCGGACTGGAGCCGCTCTCCCCCGGCAGCAGGACTTTCTCAGCGCCAAGCTACGACGTCCTCATCGACTCGCCCTTCGAGGTCGGCAACCAGCACGTGCACTCCTTCGAGGTGCAGGGAGTGAAGCACGAGGTCTCGATATTCGCGCCTCGGCCTATCGACGAAGCGGCGTTCACCGCTGACCTCAAGAAGGTCGTCGAGCACACGGTCCCAATCTACGGCGAGGTCCCCTACTCCAGATACGTCTTCATCGTCGATTTCACCGACCAGGGGTACGGCGGCCTGGAGCACCTGAACAGCACCCACTGCATCGCCGGGTACCTCATGATGGAGCCTCCGTGGGAGTATAGGAGGCTGCTTACGCTCTTCAGCCACGAGTTCTTCCACGCCTGGAACGTGAAGAGGATGCGGCCTATCGCGCTGGGACCCTTCGACTACTCGCGCGAGAACTACACCAAGTCCCTGTGGATCTCAGAGGGCGTGACGAGTTACTACGAGAACGTGATCCTCCGCAGGGCCGAGCTTATCTCCGTGCCCGAGTTCCTGGATTTCCTCTGCGACGACATTAACGAGGTCAGGTCGCTCCCCTCGAGCAGGCGGGTGAGCCCCCAGGAGTCGAGCTTCGACACCTGGATCAGGTTCTACCGCGAGGACGAGAACTCACCCAACGTCTCCCCTTCCTACTATAGACAGGGCGCCGTCCTCGGCTTCCTCCTCGACCTCGAGATCCGGAGGAGCTCTAGCGGCGCGTCCAGCCTCGACGACGCGATGCGCAGAGTCTATGTCGAGACCTACAAGGAAGGCAGAGGCTTCACCGACGAGGATTTCGAGCGCGCTTGCTCTGCCATCTCAAATGGCCGCACAGACGAAATCTTCTCCAGGTCCGTCAGGGGAAAGGAGGAGATCGACTTCGGAAGGTATCTGGGGTTCGCGGGGCTCACGCTCCAGCCGAGGACCTCCCCTGGGGTCCCCGAGGGTTTCCTCGGCGTCAAGACGAGAGCAGGACAGGGTCTCACCGTGCAGAGCAGGCTCTTCGGGAGCCCCGCCGCGCTCGCCGACCTGTCCGCCGGAGACGAGATCATCGCCCTGGACGGGCTCAGGATGGACGGGCAGAGGCTGCCGTTCTACATCGCGAACCAGAAGCCCGGCAGCGAGGTCTCGGTAACGTTCGCCAGGGAAGGGGTAATGCGCGAGACCAAGGTGCGGTTGACTGCGAGGTCCCCGTTCGAGTTCAGGATGCAGAAGAAGGACGGCGCCACGGCGGAGGAGAAAGAGCTCTTCCACTCGTGGACGCTGGGCAGCTGGGACGCGCCCCTCGTGTACGAGGACCACCGGGCCTCGCCAGCGAGGTCGAAGCGCCTAGACTACGTCTGACATTGTCAGGGCCCGTCGGCTGCGAGGGTGTCCTTGATGAAGTCCCGCCTGATCGGCGTGAAGAACTCGACCAAGGTCGTGTCTGCGTTAGCCTCGATCTTCAGTCCATGGGTGACGGACGGAGGCATGTAGTACGAGTCTCCTTTCTTCAGGTTCCACGTCTTCTGGCCGACCGTGAACACTCCGCTCCCTTCGAGACAGACTCCGTATTGGGCCTGTGGGTGCGAGTGCGGCGGCACCTCCGCCCCCCCGTTGAGCTTGTAGAGGGCGGCCGTCGCGCCTGAGTTGTTGACGAGTATCCTCCTCCTGACGCCGGGCATGAAGTCATGCCACGACTCGGTCTTGTCGCTCCAGAACCCCGGAGAGTTGTAATCGTTTTCTGTGCCTTTTGGCGTGTTTGACAACAGGGTGCCGCGATTTCAGGTTAGCCTATATAAATTTCAGTCCA
This sequence comes from Candidatus Gagatemarchaeum stordalenia, assembly GCA_003164815.1. Taxonomy (GTDB): domain Archaea; phylum Thermoproteota; class Nitrososphaeria; order Nitrososphaerales; family Gagatemarchaeaceae; genus Gagatemarchaeum; species Gagatemarchaeum stordalenia. The sequence continues at coordinate 13,064 of PLUF01000113.1, read as the reverse complement.
GGTTCCAAAGAAAAAGTGCAGAACGCGGACGGGTTGCCCGCCGCGCTGTTCTTCCTCGGGATCCCCCGGAAAGAAAGAGCGGCACCTCCGGTGGTGCTGTCATCGTACAGAAGAAGCACTATCGGACCGCGCGGGTTAGACGACTCGTCCTCTAGTGGCTTGCCTTTGATACGATTTCGGTTGAGATCTCGTCGCGGGTCTTGCCCTCGGTAGAGATACCCAGCCTCTTTGCCGTATCAATCAGGGTGTCCCCAGTGGAGGGAATAGCGGAAGCAGCCACCGCAGGAGCAGCAGCGCCCGTCGCAGCAGGCACGTCACCTGCCGCAACCTTCGAGGCGTCGTTGAACTCCTTCCGTGCTAGGCCAATCGACTTTGCCAGTTCTGGAATCTTCTTCGGTCCGTACATCAAGAAGACGATTGCCACAACTGCGATCACTACCCATTGCAGTGGATCAGTTAGTGCCATACTTGAAGTGCCGTAGAGGGGAGTTATTTAAGCCTTAAAGCATGAAATCGACATTCTTTACGATGCTTATTGTAATCCTCAGACATTTCTCATCCGGACGACGCCAGTCCCGCCGCTCTGGGCCCCAACGTGCCGCAGCGACGCCTGATGAAGGAGCGGCTGAAGGGCCGGATGGAGCCCGCATCTCAGAGGTATTCCCAGATATTCTTCCCCTTGTAGTTGTAGACGATCGACTTCGGAGCGGTCACGTAGTTGATCGTGTATCCGATCCCCGACTCCCCGATCCCCGAGTCCTTCCTTCCACCGTAGGGGTAGTACCCTATCCCGTGACGAGGCTGGTCGTTGATGTACACCGCGCCGACCTCCAGGCTCCGTATCAGGCGCCTTATCCTGTTCATGTCCCGGCCGAACACGGCGGCATCCAGTCCGTACCGCCTCCCGTTGGCCAGCTCGATCGCCCGCTTGAGGTCGGGCACCGGCGTTATCGTCGAGATGGGCGCGAAGACCTCCTCCCTGTAGAGTTCCGTCTTGACGAGGTCCTCTCCAGAGACCTCCAGCAGGGTCGGCTCGACGTAGTTCGTCTCGAACGACTTGCCGCCGGTCAATATCGTGGCGCCCTTCCCCACGGCGTCGAGCGTCGCGTCTCGCATCGTCGCAGAAGACGCCTGGTCCAGGAGTGGACCCATCGTGGTCCCAGGGTCTCTGGGATCGCCGACCCTGATCTTGCCGAGCTCTGCGATCACCAGCCGCTTGACCTCGCCGTACACCGACTCTTCGACCAGTATGTGCTTTATCGCGTCGCATCTCTGGCCAGCGAAGCTTGTCATCCCAGCCACGATCTTCTGGGCGCTGAAGGCGAGGTCGGCGTCGTCGAGCACTATGGCGGGGTCGCCCCCTCCCAGCTCGAGGACGTACCGCTTGATTCCCGCGAGCTTCAGGATCTCCCTTCCGCTCTGGGTGCTCCCGGTCAGCGTTATCCCCGCGACCCTATCGTCGCTCGCGATCTTTGCGACCTGCGAGCCCTTCATCGTGAGTATTGCGAGCGACCTCCTCGGGAACCCTGCGACCTCGAAGACCCTCGCGAGCAGTAGCGACGCGAGAGGCGTCGACGAAGCGGGCTTTATCATGATAGCGTTCCCCGCGATCGTCGAGTAGACGAGCTTGTTTACCGCGTCGAAGAGCGGATAGTTGAAGGGGTTGATGGCGAGCACGAGCCCGATGGGCTCCCTCCTCACCAGCCCCTCGGTCTCCACCGTCTCGGCGCTCCAGTCCCCAGGGATGTAGTCGCCGATCAGCTTCCTCGTGTCAAGATCCGACTTCCTCAGCCGCTCGACCGCCGCCCGCACCTCGCCGAGCGCCCCCGCGCCGGTCTTCCCGGCGTTCACGGTCAGCACCGAGGCGAAGTCCGCCTCCGTCTCCTCTATGAGGTCGGCGGCCTTGTGGTAGACGTCGAGCCTCTTGGTGCCCGGAAGGTCCCTTAGAGCCGAGCGTCCCTCGGTGTACACCTGGTCGAGAGCCGAGGCGGCGGTCACCTCGTCCAGGATCGGGACCCTCGCCACGACCGAGAGGTCGATGGGCGACCTGACGTCCGACCAGTCCTCTCCCGAGTACCAGTTTCCGGCGAGGTACGTCTTGAATCGGGGCGTCGAGCTCCCCTCCGGTATCGCGTATATTGATTGGAATATCTCCGATTTCAGCCTGACCTCGGGTTGGGTCACCATGATGGACGTCGTGGCGGCGCCCTAGCTTGTTAACCTATTCGCTGTTCAGGGCTGCAAAATTGCTGCGCCCGAGTCCGCCAAGAACATGGCACGGTCCGAAGTTCAGGAGCGGGCGGCTGCCCCGTCCTCTACCCCACGAAAGATTTGACGTCCTGGGGACGGTTGTCGAAAGCAGGAGAAACCGATAACTACTCCGTGCCGCAGCGAAGATCGATGCCCATCTGCCCAAAGTGCAGGAAGCTCATTACCCCAAACAACTTCGCCCGTCACGTGAAGCGGTGCGGGACCCACCACAAGCACGGAGCGGCCACGCTCGACCACCCTGAGAACTTCTTCATGAAGATCTGAGCCTCCAAGCTCTCCGGAGCCTCCCCTCTCGGCTTGGACCGTTCGGGACGAGAGAGTTATTAAAGACCAAAAAGTTGGCCTCCTAGTATGTCTTCATCCAAGCCCTTTCGCAAGGAAGAAATAGCAGGCAAGAGCGTTATCGACTCGTCCGGCAAGAACACCGGGAAGGTCACAGACGTCACTTTTACGCTCGAGGGCAAGATTACGCTGATAGTTGAGAAGAACGACGGCGGAGAACTCCTGATCCCGATGACGAGGGTCATGGGCGTCTCCGACAACGTCGTGGTAAGGGACGAATCGGCTCCGAGGATTGGGGCTCCCACACCTGGTATGATCGCGTGCAAGTCGTGCGGACGCGAGGCGCCCATCGGGACTCTCTGGTGCCCGACCTGCGGCAAGTCGATGGCCTAGGGTCCCCAGGGAGGCTTCCCTTCCTGGAGGGAGGCCGACCAAAGGGGTAGTAAACGAACCGGCGAACCGAGGCACGAGAATGCAGAAGCTTTATCATGCAGGTTTCCAACGTGACTCTATCTATGACGCTCTCAGATAGTTTAGGCAACTACTGGGAGCTTATCAAGCCCAAGATAGTCCTGCTGCTCGTCTTCACCGGAATCGCCGGGATGCTCGTGGCCTACAAGGAGGCGCACGTGGCGATCTCGGGCGTCCAGCTAATCGTCGGTTTCGCCGCGATCTTCCTCGGCTCGGCCGGAGCGGAGGTCCTCACCAACTACCACGACCGGGACATCGACGGCATCATGAAGAGGACGAACCACCGGCCCATCCCAAGCGGGAGGGTGACGGAGAGGAGGGCGCTAATCTTCGGGTTCGTGAGCTCGATACTCTCGGTCCTGCTCGCCTACTGGTTCAACCCGCTGGCCGCGCTCTTCATGGTCATCGGGCTCATTGACAACGTGGTCGTCTACTCGCTCTGGCTGAAACGACGCAGCTGGCTCAACATCATCCTCGGAGGGATCTCCGGAGGGATGCCCGTGCTCGTGGGCTACGCGGCGATAGCGGACACAATCTCACCCCTAGCGGTCTTCATGAGCGCGCTCGTGATAGTCTGGATCCCGACCCACATCTGGAGCCTCGCGATAAAGACCAGACAGGATTACGTCGACGCCAAGATACCGATGCTCCCCGTGGTGGTCAGCCTGAGGGTGGCGACGGTGTGCATCGCGATCACGAGCAGCCTGCTGGCCGTCTTCTCCCTCTCGATCTTCTTCGTCACCACCGTCAGCCTCTTCTACGTAGTCTCGGCGCTCGCCTGCGGGGCCGCGATTCTGGGCTACAGCGTGAAGCTGGTAATCGATAGGACGGAGAAGACTGCATGGACCCTCTTCAAGATCTCGAGTCCCTACCTCGCGATCATCTTCACCGTGCTCGTGATGAACTTCTGGGTCTTCTAGACGGTCCTCAGATCTGCTTGTGCACCATCGCGACTTCCCGCACGTAGAAGTACTCGTCGACCCGGACCAGCAGCGTCGTCACGTCGTAGGCGCGGCGGAGCGCGGCCCTCGCCGTCGAGGCCAGCTCCCGTATTCCTAGGTTGTCCATGTCGGTGCAGCCGCCCTCGGCTATCCCCATGTTGTGCATCCCCCTGGCGTGGTAGCTCCTGAGCTCAGGAAGCGTCTTCGACCAGCTCAGGCCGTAGTTCCTGATCAGGCTGCCCGCGACCTGCTCCAGGACTCCCGCGTACGCCTCGATGGCGACCTGCTCCTTCCCGGGGAAGGTCAGGGCGTACTCCTTCAGGTGCGCGGCGATCTGCATGTAGATGGCTGCGCCTCCGGGCACGGTCTTCGGGTCCTTCTTGGCGTTCCTGAAGAGGCGGACGACGTTCTTCACCACGCGCTCGGTCTCGTCCACGTGCTCGACTGAGCTGCCCCGGATCAGGATCGTCGAGCCCTTTGGCCCCTCGACGACGCCGTAGTACAATCCCTCTATCTTCTCGACACGCAACGCGCTCACGACGCCAAGGTCCTTCGGTTCGAGGTTTCTCACGTCCCCGACCGTCGTTGCTCCGGTAGCCTCCGCGACTGCGTCCATGTCCTCCTGGCCGACCATCTCGAAGGCCATGATGCCGCGCCGGGCCATCTCGTCGGCCACCGGCGTGACGATCTTCGCCCTGCAGAAGACCACCTTCGCCCCCGCAGACTCCACTGCCGAGACCAGGTCGTCGTTCATGCGCCTCTCCTGCTTCCTGAACTTCTCCATCTGGTCCGCTTCGGATATGTCCAGCTTGATGTGAAACGGCCCCTGGCCCTTCATCAGGATCTCGAGCGGCTTGTTGTCGAACGTCTTGTTCACCACGGCGACCTTCACGTCGTGGAGCTCGTCGGGCATGCTGGGGTGGAGCTTCTCCTTCTTGATCATCACTCCCCTGATGAGCCGGCTGTCCGCTACCGAGCCGCCGCTCTTCGTGATCACGCGGATGCGCTTCAGGTCGATCCCGCCCTGGGACTCGGCCCTCTCCGCGGCCTCAAGGAGCGCGGCCCTCAGGTGGGGGGTCAGCAGCTTCCTGCCGCACTCGGCGACGTCGAGTATCTGGTTCCTGGACTCGCCCTTCACGATCGCGGTCTTCTGGATGACTGCGAGGGCCTCCTTCGTGGCCGCGAGGTAGCCCCGGAGCATGACGTTGGGATGGATCTTCTTGTCCATCAGCGTCTCCGACGCCTGCAAGAGCCCTGCGATGATAATGACCATCGTCGAGACGCCGTCGCCCACCTCTTCGCGGTGAAGCTTCGCCGCTTCTGCGAGCGTCTTCACCGCCGGGTACTGGACCTCGAGCTCTTTCAGCATCTCGACCGAGTCCTTCGTCACCTTAATGATCCGTTCCGGACCCCTGTTGAAGGTCACCATCTTGTACGCGCCCCGCGGGCCCAGCGCGCTCTCCACCTTGGCCGCGGACATGGCGGCCAGGTGCAGGTTCTGCCTCCACGCTCTCTTCCCTCGGAGGCGTCCGAAGTTGGAGGAGTAGACGGTGGTATTCGACATTGTGTTCTGATCCCATCCGAGCAGGTCAGTGACGGTGCTGTGAGCGCATCACGGCGTCGGATATCAGTTCGACGCGGTCTAGCCAGCCGAGGCCGAGGTCGAGCTCACTGCTCAGCCTCAACGGAACGGTGGGCACCCTGGTCCCTACCACGTTGACCTCATCCGGCGTGTAGTCCAGCGGGTCACCCCAGTCCCACTCGGCCACCTTGATCTGCTGGTCGCCGTAGACCTTGACCTTCACTCCGTTCAAGGTCAGTTCGGCGTAGTGGCTCCTGATGTATACCGGGAGCATCTTGCCGTCGATGTCTGCCTCCCTGTCGAGCTTCGTCTCAGCGACCGAAGGTGGGAGTGTCACGTAATCGCCGAGCCTAGCGCAGATTTCCTGAGTGCCTTCCTTGGTCGTGAGGATCTCGATGAAATCGGTGTGCACGTTGACCCCCTTCATTATCTCGCCGGCGTCGCCGCCGACCGCCCACTTGGCGTGTGCGTCCTTGAGCTCCTCTCCCAGCTTGATCACGGCCTTGAGCACCGGTTGGCTGAGCATGACTATCTCTTCTGGCTGGGGAACCTTGCTCCCCAGTATCGGCACGTCTGGCCGAGGTTTCCCGCCTGGAATGTTAAGCAACCAGATACCTCCTGCAGATGCCTAAAACATGTGTGATATTACCTCTTCTGTCGCCCCTGGTGCTCTCAAGCGCCCCCGTCGCCCCGAGTCACTGGACACCCTCAGTAGACCTGTTCTTCGCTGGGCTTTGGTACCTGCCATCGGTCACAGCCGTGTTAAATTTCTGCTCGGCGTACGTGCTAAATTGCAGCCGGGATTCAATAGGGAGGCGCGGCCAAGCCTTGGACGGAGCCCCGGGAGGCATTCCGGTCGACGGGGTTGTCACGGAGCCGACAATTGACAGTTATTCTGAATTCAGCGTTCGAAAGTCTTATTAGAACTATTTCGGTCACCCGGTTTGGAGAATCTGACGGAATGCAAATAGAACGAAAGAGAGACGGTATCGGTACTGGAGCTATCGTAGCAATAGTGGTTGTCGTAATCCTGATAGCCGCAGCTGGCTACTTTATCTTCGTCCCTGGTACAAGTTCATCGCCCAGCACCCCAAGCACCACGACGACGACCACCTCCTCCCCAACCACCACGACATCCTCCACGACAAGCACAACCACCACGACCACCACAACTAGCACGACCACCACCAGCACGACTACAACATCGACTACTACCACATCGACCACCACCAGCACGACTACTAGCACCACCAGCACCACTGCGTCGAAGATTGGAGTCATCACCATGCCGAACGGCGTCGGCACGGAGAGCAACAACCTCAACTTCTCCCCAGTCACCGCCACGGTGATAATCGGGGTCAACAACACCATCGAGTTCATCAACCAAGACACAGTCACCCACAACGTCGACTTCGCGACGGTGCCGACGGGCTCGAACGCCACAGTAGGATACACCTCGCCGAACATGAAGGGCGGCCAGACCTGGTACGTAACCCTGACTACCCCCGGAACATACACCTACGCATGCGACTACCACTCATGGATGAGGGCGACCATCGTGGTACTAGCTGCACCCTAGTGGCACAGTAACGAAAATACGCAGCGAGAGCCCAAAAAGCCTCGCTCGTGCCCCATTTTTTTGCTAGATAGTTCTGGTCAGCTCGAACGCTTCAGCGATTACCTCTCCCATCTCCCGCCTCGCCAGGTTGCAGTCGCCGACCGTTACCAGCGAACCGACCTTCCCCCTGAAGAGCGAGTAGGGTCCGTCGTTGGGAATCCTCCCCGTGTTCAGAATCACCGTGATCTGACCTCTCCTCGAACTCGCGTCTCCGGTGTAGACGTTGAACAGCGAGACAGAGTCCTGCCGTATTTCGCTGACGAAGGTGTTCGGCGTGAAGACGACGCCGGCCCTTAGAGACCTCTCATAGAGGTAGGGCAGCTGAAGCGACCACCGCGTCTCAAGGCCCGGGGCTGGGTCCCGCGTGACCAGCTCCACCTTCGAGCCCCGCTTTGCGAGCATCTCGGAGAGCGAGAGCCCCTCGACGAACCCTGATTCGTCCAGTATGAGGACGTCCTTACCGACCTCGGCCCCAGAAAGGACCTGGTCGACCGTGAGCGCGAGTTCGTGACCTTTGATGGCAGAGTAGTCGAACTGCTGCATCCCGTCCGTTATCGGCCTCGAGCCCGTGGCTATCACCACAAAGTCTGGCCTCTCCTCAGCCAGGACGAAATCTGCGGCGTCGGTGGAGGCGATCTCCCTCCGGTATTCCACCCTGACGCCGAGCTGGCGCAGCTGGCTTTCGTACCATCGCAGCACTATACCAAAGTCGTCCCTACCCGGGAGCCTCCTCGCGAGGTTCACCTGGCCCCCCAGCACAGAGCTCCCCTCGTAGACCACGACCTCGTGGCCTCTCGAGGCAGTCGTGCGAGCGGCCTCCAGTCCAGCCACGCCGGCGCCGATGACGAGCACCTTCTTCCTGACCTCCGCAGGTGGGAGCGGCTCCAGGTTCGCTTCCGATTCCCTCCCCACGAGAGGGTTAACGGTACACCGCATCGGCATGTTGCGGAGCATGCTCCCGATGCACTTCTGGTTGTCGCCCAGGCAGAACCGGATCTGGTCGAGGCGCCCCTCCCTCGCCTTGTTCGGCAGGTCAGGGTCGGCGATGAGCGCCCGCGTCATGCCCACCAGGTCGGCAATCCCGTCCTCGAGGATCGATTCGGCCATGACCGGGTCCACGATCCTCCCGGCCGCTCCTATCACCATCTCGGGCAGAGCCCGCTTGAACGTCCCTGCAGACTCGAGCAGGTATCCTGGCGCCTCATACATCGGCGCGATCGCGAGGTGCATCCGCTGGTGCTCGAACCCGGTGTCCACGTTGAGGAAGTCGAGCTTCCCGCGGAGCGCGATCGCTACGCCGACCTCGTCTGCGAGAGTGTTCCCCCCCGGGAACCCGTCGCCTGCGTCGATCCTCATCCCGACCGCCAGACGCCCGCCCGTCTCGTCCCGGATGCCCGAGATGATCTCCGAGATGAGCCTCACCCTGTTGTCGAGGGAGCCGCCGTACCCGTCCTCCCTCCGGTTGGTCGCGCTCGAGTAGAATTCTTCGAGGAGCATCCCGTGGGTCGCATGCAGGTCTATCCCGTCGAACCCTCCGCTGGCGATGTGCCTCGCCGCCCTCACGTGGTCGTCCACGAGGGACCTGATCCCCTCGGCGTCGTACGCCCGCGGAGTCACTCTCTTGATGCCGCCGGGGATGCTGGAGGCGCTCCTCGCGGCGCTCCGGTTCCCCCCCGCAGCTGAGAGCTCGATGAACGCCTTGGCTCCGTGACGGTGAACGGCCTCGCTGAGCTGAGAGTAGTACGGTACGATCCGCTCGTCGTACCCCTTGTACGGCCATGCGTCGAGGGGCCCTTCAGGGAACTCGCCTAGGTCCCTGATCGCGGTCGCCATCGAGACCTCGACGAGGCCGACCCCTCCCTTTGCTCTCCGCTCGAGGTAGCCGGTGAGGGTCCGGACGTCATAGAGCGTGTTGTGCGGGAGGAGCTGGAGCCTGTTCTTCAGCTGGACAGGCCCCACCCTCAGGGGCTGGAAGAGCTTCTCGAACATCTTCTGTCGGGTCCCCGTCGACGTCTAATAACGGTTGCAGGGGCGCAGACCAGGCCATGCGGCCCAGCGCAGACGCTCGCCCCTCGCCTCGTTTATATTGAGCAGGGAGTCCTGAAAGCCGATACAAATTGTTCTCAAAGACCGAGGCCGACTATCTGAAATCCCAGCATCTCGCCCGAATCGCGACCGCGTCGTCCAAAGGAGCCCCCGAGGTCTCGCCGGTCGGGTTCGAGTACGACGGGAAGCACATCTACGTCGGGAGCCACGCCCAGAAGATCTTCTTCACGACGCAGAGGTACCACAACGTGAAGAACGGGAACCCCCGCGTCTCTATCGTGATAGACGATCAGGTCTCCGTCAATCCCTGGATTGTCCGCGGAATCAAGATCGCAGGGGAGGCAGAGGTAGTCTCCCACGACGGGATCTTCGGTCCTGGCAAGTACCTGCGCATCACCCCGAAGACCTGGAAGAGCTGGGGCCTGGAGCCTGAGTCAGGACCCACCATGGCAAAGAAAGCCCGCTGATACTCGCAACACTGGACTCGGGGGAGACCTCATGAAGCGTGGCCAGCCTCAAAAAAAGAGTATATACCGATAGGCCAACCCTCCCGAGCAAATGGCAAACTTCATCTACAAACCATACAAGGAGATTATCATCCACGAAATCCGTGAGCTGGAGATTCAGGCTTTCATGGAGGGTTACGTTTCCCAGTTGCTCTCCCAGGGTCAGGCGGGGGTCACTCCCGTCGCCTCGTGGGTCGACGGCATAGCGTTCTATCTCGGCAACTTCATGGAGACGCCCGAACTGGTCAAGGAGAAGCTCGACGGAAGGATACACTGGGCGGCCGTCTACTTCGCCCGGACCAGTTACCAGCCCGAGAAGAAGGTCTCGGTATCTGGGAGAGACTATATTGTCAAGTTCGCCAAGGCAGAGGGCAACCGCGACTTTGTGGGCCTCGCAGAGTTCCTGAACAAGCGCCCCACATCCGAGGCCTAGCGCTACAGGTAGTCGCGGAGCTCCTTCCCTTCCCTGTCGGCCTTCAGGACCAGCGTTAGCTGCTGTTTCTCATTCAGGCCGTTCCAGTGCGCGGCCTGGCTCTCGCTAACCTCGTATTCGACGTAGTCGAACTCGGAGCTAGAGTCGCCTGACCCCGCGTCCCTCGCGGCCGGTCTCCCGATGTCGGGCACCCTGATGGTCGGCAAGAAGCGGTACCCTGTGCTCGTCCCGACTTTATCAACGCTTCCCCGGTCCCTCCGTCGAGGGGTGGCCTACGCTCTCCGAGAAAGGAAGTCCGATATCGCAGACAGGTACTGCTGGGGCTCCTCGAGCATGGCCATGTGGCTGCTGTGCTCGAAGACCCTGAGCCTCGACCCCGGGATGCCCGCGTGGATCTGCTCGGCGAGCGGGAGTGGGAGTTCATCGTACCTCCCGACCGTGACGAGGGTCGGGACCGCGACGGAACCGAGCCTCGAGGCGACGTCCCAGTCCCGTAGATTGCCGGTCACGAAGAACTCGTTCGCGCCCCACATCTCCCTGTAGATGTCCTGGGACCACTCCCTGAAGAGACGGTCCATCTCGTCCGGCCAGGGGTCGATGATGCAGATCCGCTTGTGGTAGAGGAAATCGATGCACCTCAGGTACGCCGGGTCCTGGAGGTCGCCCCTCGCCTCGCACCCGTCCATGGTCTCCTGCATCTCCCGGGGAAGCCCGGCTCTCAGCTTCCCTATCTCCCCGATGGTCTTGGGGACGCTCGCTGAGGTGCTGGACAGGATCAGCGAGTCCAGCGCGGCCGGGTGCTTGAGCGCGTACTCGAGGGCGAGGAAACCGCCGTAGGAGTGGCCAAGCAGGTTGACGCGACCCAGCCCGAGAGCACCCCTCAGCCCTTCGAGATTCTCCGCAGCCCTGCCTATGGTGTAGAGCGCGTGGTCCGCAGGGTGGTCGGAGCCGCCGCAGCCCAGCTGGTCGTAGAGGACCACTCTCAGGTCCTCGCCGGCGAGCGAGGATAGCGGGAGGAGGTACTTGTGGGTCGACCCGGGCCCTCCGTGCAAACCGACTAGGACCCTCTCGGAGCGGCCGAAGCTCCTGTAGAAGAGGCGCCGCCCGTCCACTGTGACATATCCTTCCGTCTGAATCAACGCCGCGATGGGGACCCTCCCTCGTTTAAATACAATCGACGCGCCACAGCAGACCGCAAGGATGGCTTCGTCCAAAGTATTCGTACGCGAGGCGACAGGTCTCGTCAGGGACTTCTCGGCCTTCGACTCCCTCATGATCAATCTGGTCGCAATCGGCGTCCTGTTCTCCTTCACCAACGTGATCTTCGCAGCCGAGTTCTACTCGGGCGCAAACCTGATCATAGCTGCGGTCGTGGCCCTGCTTCTTTGCCTCCCGTACGCCAGTCTGTACATCATACTCTCGATAGCGATGCCGAGGTCGGGCGGCGACTACGTCTGGGTGTCCAGGTCTCTCAGCCCTGTGCTCGGATTCCTCGCGAACTTCTACATCACCCTGATAATCCTCTCGTTCTCGGGAATCACGACGGGGTGGGGGTTCCAGTACGGCCTCGCCCCGATGTTCCAGAGCTTCTACCAGCTCACAAGCAACACGTTCTATGCCAACTTGGCCTCGACGTTCAGCAACACAAACTATGATTTCCTCAGCTCCATCGCGGTGGCGGGTCTGAGCGGCTACCTCATCATCCGCGGCACGAAGAAGCTCGCTTGGTTCCAGTGGATAGCGGGCATCGGTAGCGTCCTAGGGGCGCTCGTCTTTGTGGCGGTGCTCTTCGCGGCGAATCCGCTGACGGTCGCGAGCAACTTCTCGACCTACTCGGGAGTGACCTACGCTAGCGTCCTCTCGACAGCGGCCAGCCAGGGGATATCCACCGGCTTCACGACGAGCGGGACCCTGCTCGGCTCGGTCTACGCGTCCCTGACCCTCATCGCGTTCATGTACTCTTCATACTTCGCTGGGGAGGTAAAGCGGGTGAGGAGGAGCCAGATAGTCGCCCAGTACGGCTCGCTGATCATTGCGGCCGCGCTGCAGGTCCTCATAGCGGCCGCCCTATACCACGCGTTCGGATCCGACTTCATCTCGGCGTTATCCCAGCTCGGCCTGACCTCGCACTATCCTCTCCCCATGCTGCCCTTCGGCCAGTACATGATCGGGTTCGTGACCAACAACTTCCTAGTGATAGGGCTGGTGAACGTCTGCTTCATGGTGATGTGCTGGGGTGCCTGCGCGGCTTACATCTTCACCTCCAGCAGGAACATCTTCGCCTGGTCCTTCGACCGCGTCCTCCCATCCAGGCTCTCGGCGGTGGGTACGAAGTACGGGAGCCCGTACCTCGTCGTCCTCGTGGCGACGGCCATATCAATGATCTACGCGTTCCTCGACTACTACACGACGGTCCTAAGCACCGTGCTATCCTACTCGCTCCTCGGGTGGTGGATCGCGGTCTTCATCGTGGCTCTGGCCGGCATAGCATTCCCGTTTAGGCGCAAGGACGTCTTCGACTCGTCGCCGTCAGTGGTGAAGATGAAGATCGGCCCCCTCCCCGTCGTAACCCTGCTTGGAGCGATGCTCGCTGCGATATCGGCATTCCTCGCCTACTCGGTCGTGTCGCCTGCATACGTAGGCGTCCTGAACGCGACCTACGTCTACGCAGTCGTGGCGCTCCTGCTTCTCGGTGTGGTAATCTTCTACGTCTCGTATGCCTACAACAAGAGGAGAGGGGTGCCGCTGGACCTGGCCTACAGGGAGATTCCTCCGGAGTGAGAGTCTCCGTCCTGACCCGTCGCTCCGGTTCCTCCGGCTAGTCGAACCCAAGTCATTCCCTCCACGTGTCTCGTCTCTCTTCCTGAGCCGTCAGCTCGACTCACTGGTCGGTACTCCAGGATGTGTTATTCTA
>PLUF01000073.1 GCA_003164815.1 Candidatus Gagatemarchaeum stordalenia | reverse complement strand
ATCCCCAACATTGTTACGACCACGACAACGACCACATCCACGGGTCCATCATCTACGTCGACCACAACAACCACCACCACGACGACGACCACAACCACGAAGCCAACCACGATAACCGGACCAACGACCACAGATAGAGGACCAACGACCACAGTAAGTGGACCAACGACCACAGTTACCAGCACGCTGCCCGGGAGCACGGTCACTTCGACGTTGATCACCACTGCTACCACCACCAGCACCACTACCACCACGACTGTGCCAGGCTGGGCATACGGGGTGATGGTCGTCCTGCTGCTCGCTGGGCTGGCGATAGGCTACGTTGTTAAGCGCCCAACAACCCGACAGGGCTGAGGTAGGGATTGCTCTCGGAGAACTCAGTCAGTTCTCCGAGAAACTCTCAATCCCAGTAGCGGTTACGGACGAGGCTGCTCGCATATGCAAGAAGAGTATGGGGAGAGGTCTCGCCAGAGGGCGGCCGCTCTCCCGGGTCGCGGCCGCGTCCCTATATGCCGCCTGCAGGGAGAGGGAGGTCCCTGCGACGCTGGCGGATGTGTCCGCGGCCAGCGGCGTCGGCCGTAAAGTTCTGGCCGGCTGTTACCGGATGCTGGTCACGGAGCTCGATCTGAAGATCCCCGTCGCAGACCCCGCGGAATGTCTTGCGGAAGTGGCGTCCAGGACGAGAGTGAGCCCAAAGGTGGAGGCGGACGCCCGAGAGATACTGTCGAAAGCCGAGAAGGCGGGAATCACGGCCGGTGTGAACCCGGCCGGGCTCGCGGCTTCTGCCCTCTATCTGGCCGCGTTGCTAAATGCCTGCTATCTAACTCAGGCGGGCGCGGCAGAGGCCGCCGGAGTGAAAGAAGTAACGGTCCGGAACCAGTTCAAGCGCCTCAGGAAGCTCGTCAAGGCGCGGCTAGAGGGAACGACGAGGAAGAAGAGTCCTCGCCGACTCGAGCTGGAGGCAGCCCGGTCGGTTCGCGTCGAAGTGCCCACATGATTCCGTGGATGATGGAGAAAACGAGTCTAAGCGAGAGCGATAGGGTTGGCGTTCCTACCCTCTTCGATTCTCACGGGCGCCAGTTCTGCATCGAACAGGCCGTCTGGCTGGTCATCGAAGCGAGCTCGTAATCCCGGCGGAGACGCAATGAACCCTCTCGGATTACCTAGACGACGGCTTCAGACGCGCCGGCGTCCGTCTCTTCCAGCCATGGAGCGTGAATATCCAGGAGCAGCCTCTCCCCGCTGGAACCGGGCGCGGGGTCGAGGAGCACGCCGTACAGAGGCCCCCATTCCTCTGCGTGGTCGTGCCGGTTCCCGGTGACCAACCCGTAGCTCCGCACGATCGTCCCCGTCCCTCCCCTCGCGTACTCCGGCACGCGCCTGTTCGTCCCGCCGCCCTCCCTCTTGATTCTCACCCTCTGCCCCAGTGCGAACTCCTTCGGCACCGGACCACCCGCCTAGGGCGCCCCGGCGCCCGTGGGCCTGACGGTCTCGCCGACGCCGATCAGGCTGTCCTGGGTGACGAGCTTCGCCAGCTCCTCCTCCCCGAGTCCGTCCGACCCCTCCGGCCTCCTCGGCATCACCATGTACCTCACGTCGGAGGTGCTGTCGACCACGCGGACCTCGACTTCGCCGGGCACCGAGAGCTTGAACATCTCGCCCAGCGTCTTCCGCGGCTCGCGGACGATTGCGTCCTTGTAGCTGTCGTGCTTGTACCACCAGGGAGGGTTGCCGAGGAGCTCGTAAGGGTAGCAGGAGCACAGGGTGCAGACGATGACGTGGTGGACGGAGTCCGTGTCCTCGAGGACGACCAGCTTCGGCGTCCTGTTCAGCGCAAAGCCCAGCTCCCTCAGCGTACCCTTGGCGTCGTCCATCAGCCTGGCCTTGAAGGCCGGGTCAAGCCACGCCCGAGCCACGATCTTCGCCCCGTTCTCGAACTGCGGCGGGTTCGGGGCCCTCAGCATCTCCTCGAGCTTGGCGTCGGTGACCCATCCCTTCCGGACGAGGACCTCCAGGACGCAGCCCAGCAGCAGCATCTCCTCCCCGAGATACCTCCCGAGCCCGGAGATGCGGTCGTCCGTCGGGCCCTCCACTCTCCTGTGGCCGAACTTGAAGGACCCGTCGTAGACGCCGGCTTCGTCCCTGCCCTCCTCGTTCAGGACGTTGCTCCCGATAACAGAGCTGGCGACCTGAATCCCGCGGATGAACTCGCCGAGCCTCAGCTCCAGCGCCGCGACCATCTCCTCCTGGGTCGCACCGCTGGCGGGCGGGGCGGGGACGTGCTTTCCGGCGGTGCCGGCGGCCGTGATGATGTCGGAGAAGGATATCTCCCCCTTTCTGAGGAGCCGGAAGACCCTCGGCTCCAGCCGTTTCGTCCTCCAGTATTCCATGTCCTCTTCCACCGATCTCAGGTGGGCGTCGAGGTCGTCAGAGTGGACCAAGAACGAAAACTGCGCCCCCAGGCATAATATTTGTTTCGAAGAGGGTCTGGTAGCTCAAGGAAAGAACGGGCTTCCCAAGCTATCGCTCGGCTCAACCTATGAATGAAAAGCCCAGGGCAGAGGCGAAATGAACCCACGAGCGCCGGTGTGCCAACTTCCCTTTGGTCCCTCGCAGAATCAAGGCCATCGGGATGTCATCAGCGACGGGGTTCAATTCGGTTCCATGTTCCTAGGCATACCGCCTTAAGGTTCTNNGGTTCTCCCATGTCGTCGTAGTCCGCATATTTATGCTGGACGGGCACTCTCCCATTCGCTCTCTCGGAGCATTGTGGCTTTCGCGTTAGCCTTGGCCCAACCTGTCAAACGCGCTCTGAGGCGCAAGAACCTACCGGGCTCTAGCCGTCAGCCGTCCAGCCTGAAGGCCTTCTCCTCCCTCAGCATGACGTACATCGTCCGCATGAGCTTCCTCGCGGCTGCCACGATCGCCACCTTCTCGCCCCTCCTCTTCGCGAGCTCGTTGTAGAATGCGGTGATGGCCGAGTCGCAGCTCCTCACGTGCACGCGGGTGCACTGGACCATGATCCAGTTCAGCAGCGCGCTCCTCGTCTTGCTCTGCGTCGCGTGGCTCCTCTCCGCCGATTGGCGCACCCCGGGCACCAGGCCCGCGTAGGAGCAGAGGTGCTCGTGGTCGGAGAAGCGGTTGACGTCGGCTATCTCGCTCGATATCAGGAGGGCCGAGTAGTACGAGACGCCGGGTACCGTCATCAGGAGCTTGGCGTACCCGTCCTGCTCGGCGATCGCCTTCACCTTCTGGTCGAGCTCTCCGATCTTCCCGTCGAGGAACTCGATCGTGTCCATGTAGTCGTTTACGGCGTCGATGTGAAGAGACCTGAGGTAGCTCCTCCCGTCGCGCGCGAAGACGTCTCCCTCGTGCTTCACCCACCTCTTCGCGAGCTCCGCCTTCACCTTGCTCTTGAACTCCGTCCGCGTCTCGACGAGGCTGTGCCTCCTCCTAACGAGGTCCCTCACCTCCCTCGTCTTCTCGTCCGGCACGTATGCTTCTGGTATCATGTCCGCTCTCAGCAGGTCCGCCAGTGTCCTGGCATCCACCTTGTCGCTCTTCACCTTTGCGTAGGCGATGGCCTTGACCATCAGCGGGTGGGCCACCTTGACATCGTATCCCTTCTCCTTCAGCACGTCGCGGATGTGCTGGTGGTTGTACCCGGATTCCATCACCACGCTCGCGTGGGTGCCGTCAAGGAACTCGAGTATCTTCCCCTCGTCCTTCCCAAGCTTCGACTCCCTCACGACCTTTCCATCGGTGTCCTTCAGGACGCACTGTATCGATCTCTCGTGCAGGTCCAACGCGGCGTACATGCCGATGGCTGTGGCTTTCCTTCGTCTTATCTTCTGCGAGCATCCCACCTGTCAAGTCTTCGTCGGACGACTCAACTTCGAGGCATCGACTCTGAGGATTAGAGTCCTCGTCTCGTTCCCCTTCACCGCTTCACATGCCTCGCCTTCACCTTTTGACTGGACGAACCTCATCCAGCCCCTGTGAGAGATGTTCATGACCGCGGTCACATCGCGGTCGATCCACCTCTCGCACCTCCGACACCACAACTGGCGATAGCGTGTGCTATCGCCGCGAATCGGCCCTTGGAGTCTCTCCCCGCATCGGGCGCAGTACATGGTCGTGCCCCTAGTTTCCTCGGTTGTGAGGGTGATTACAGGCACACCCTCCCACGTCGCCTTGTATTCGACCTGGCGCTTGAGTTCCTGGAACGGCCACGAGTTCATCCGTCCCCTGAAGCCCCTCCCCTGACCGTTCCCTTTCCGATATAGCTTCCTGATGCCACGAATGTCCTCGAAGGCTATCGCCTGCCTGTTCTCCTTCGCCTCCGTAACGATCCTCTTCGAGACCCGGTTGAGAATCTGCCTGATTCGCTCCTGCCGCCTCTCACCGTACTTCCCGGCGAGCCGCTTGCTGATCCTGGCGTCGTTCCGTCTGAACGAGCGGACGATGCTCCTTGTGTTCTCTGCTATCTTAACGACCTTTGAGACGTCGTAAAGCGTGACACGTCCAGGGTTTCCCGCCGCGACGTTCGTCAGGTTCCTGTCGATGCCCACCATGCCCTGTACGGGAGAGATCTCTTCGACCTCCTTCGCTATGCAGAGCGAGATCGAATGACCAGAAAGGGTGAAGGAGCGCACGGCTACGCCTTGCTGCGATAAGACGTCGAGCGTGTGCGAGTTCAGTTGTATTCGCTCGAACCGTCGGTCGCCCAGGGGAACGAGAAGCGAGCCTCCCTCAATCCTGAACCTGTAGCAGGATACGAGCAGGGGCTTCGAAGGGTACGGATTCCGCGTGGGAAACCCGCGCTTGATCGATTTCTTCCTGGCTGCGAGGATTCCTGCAGCCCTCGATATCGCGCAGAGCTTGTAGTAGCTTGGAACGTCATCATACCGCTTCAATTCGCCGTAGCTGAGCTTCGAGAGACGCTTCAGCGAAGAGGCATCGGCGGCCAGCCCGATCCTGATCGCATCGGCGCACATGAGGCGGAACGACTCCATGAGGCGGGAGATGGAATCGCAGGGAGTGAACCTCTGCCTGACACTCTTCCTCACGAGCACGAGGAACTACTCCAGAACCATATTAAAGCGGCAACCAGGCTGTCCGACGAAAACTTGACAGGACTCGCCTTAATACACGGTCTCACCGCATCACGTTTGATGGGAGAAGGATCGACCGGAGTCGACGCATACATCCAGAATTGCCCCAAGAAAGCACAGGTCAGGCTCGGGGAGGTCAGGAAGGCAATCAGCAAAGCCGCGCCAAGCGCGATCGAGGGCATCAGGCAGTTCGGAATTCCAAGTGTCGCCTATCCGGGCCGTGGTCACGGTGTATACGATGGCGTGTTCGTCTGGTACGGGCTCCAGAGCAAGCATATCGGACTTTACCTGCGCCCTCCGACGGTAAGCGATCACAAGAAGGACCTTGCGGGTTACGTGACCACGAAGTCGGCCGTACACCTGCCCCTGGACAGAGAAGTTTCAGCTCCTTTGATCAGGACACTAGTGAAGACCAGTATCAGGATAATGAAAGAAGCCTAGCCCCAATTCAGAGCTGCCAGGTTAGAAATGAACACTGAGGGCACGATGCCTGTGGCCGAACTAAGTCGGTGGGAGCGCTTGCTGGCGGGCGGCGCAGGGACGTGCTTCCCGGCGGTGCCGCAATCGACCCCATGAATAACTCGGCATACCTTTGGATACGGAGACATGACATTCTCCGCCCACACGCCGACGATTTCCACACTTTCGCCGGTCGGCGATACCATATCCTGGCTTAAATACATGGTTTCCATGGTTATGCATGGTAATGACAGAAACTGCGACGGTGACGAGCAAGAGCATGGTGAACATACCCGCCCGCCTGAGGGCCAAGTACGGGCTGAAGCCAGGAAGTAGGGTGGTCTTCATAGAGGAAGATTCCAGAATCATCATGATTCCCGTGCCACCAATGATGGAGCTTTTCGGGATTGACCGGGAGCACGCTGAGACGATGAAGGAAGCAATGCGGGAGCTTAACGCCGAGCGCAGGCGCGAGTCGAGCGTCACATGAACTACGTGGTGGACACCGGAGCGCTCTCCCTCTACTATGCAGGCGACGAGCGAGTCAAGCCCTTCTTCGCACAGATCGCGGATGGCAGGGCGCATGGTTACATCGCTTCTACCAACCTTGCCGAACACTACTACAAGGTCTGCCAGAAGCAGGGACGGGAGACCGCAACGGTGCGCTTTCACCAGACACAGACCATCCTTGAACTCGTTTTACCCGATGCGGACCTGGCCAAGGCGGCGGGATTGACCAAGTGCAGGTACAACGGGCTCTCACTGGCCGATGCCTTCGCCGCCGTGCTGGCGGAGAGGCTCAGGGGGACGCTCCTGACCACCGATGAAGCCCTCCTGGAAGTCAAGGCGATACACACGAAGCATTTCAAGATCTAACCCATAGCCGCTGGAGGCGCAATGAACCGTGAAGGTCTGAAGATACTTGTGCTTATCATGTGATGTGACTGTAGTTA
>PLUF01000076.1 GCA_003164815.1 Candidatus Gagatemarchaeum stordalenia | reverse complement strand
AAGAAGGAATTATGCACAAGGTCTAATGGGTGATAGAAAGATGTGTTGTCTACGCCCACGGAGTATCCAAGACCGCCGGTACCGCTGCAGCAGGGGAAGAACGTCACGAAAGGAAGGGATGGACCGATGTCTTGCTGAAGATTGCGGGAAGTACCCAAACAGGTGCGACCCTGGTCGGGCCTACCAGACGCCTCCGGCTCTGTCTGAGGGCCCCTAGTGCTCGGGAACGCTCTCTTGGAAAGTGCTGCGCTTCGAAGAGGAGTCATTCAGTGATGTGACGCTATCAGCTTCCTGAGGCTCTGGATGGTCCTCTTGGTCGTCTTTGGGGCGAGGAAGTCGGCGACCACGATGTGCTTTATGCCCGCCTTGGCGAACTGCTCCACCATGCGCTCCACGTCCTCGAGCGTGCCGACCGCCATACACCGGTGGACGTACTCGTCCGGGATCTCGGAGGCCTCCTTCATGATGCTCGCGACGTACTCCTTTGTGATCGTGAAGTTCTGATATTGGAGGAAGTCCGCCCTCGGCTCGTAGCCCATGCTCGCCAGCGTCCTCTTCTCCATGAGCAGGGTCGCCTTCGCCCCGAGCATCGCCGACGCCCTCTCCTCCGAGTTGCGTGGGAGTGCCATCAGGAGATGTGAACAGGTGTCTATCTTCCGCGGGTCCCTCCCCGCGGCCCTGGCGGCCTCGGAGACGATCTTCCACTTCCTCGCGAAGGTCTCCGGGGTGTTGAACCAGCAGAACCACCCCTCGCCCATCTTCCCGGTGAGCTCGAGAGTGCTCCTGGCGTTCATGGCGCCCACGTAGACCGGCGGCGGGGTCTCCTTGTACTGCCGAAGGCTGATGAATGCCTTGTCCAGCGAGTAGTATTCGCCCTTGAACGAGACCATCTTCTCCCTGCTGCTCGCCCAGAGCAGCTTGATGACCTTGACCGCCTCCTCGAGCCTGGCGGCCCTCTCTGCGGGCTCCCCCCAGGGCAGCCCGTAGGGCACCACGTTCATCGCCTCTCCCGCACCAATCCCGAGCAGGACCCTGCCCTTCGAGATGTGATTCAGTGTCGTGGCGACGTGGGCGGTCCGCGAGGGGTGGGCGCGCTGGGTGTCGGTGACCGCGGGGCCCAGCTTCACCTTCTTGGTCTGGACGGCGATCGCGGAGAGCACCGTCCAGGGCTCCATCTTGTCGCCGTTCACGTCGACGATGTGGTCGGGGATCCAGATCGAGTCGAAGCCCGCCTTCTCGGCGAGGACGCCGTCCTCCACCGCCTGCTGCGGCTCGACGCTCACCTCAGCCAGACCGAATTTGAGACGCCTTTGGATCCCTCTCAACGGCCCCTCGCATTTCGGATGACCTTGATAACTTTTGGCTCGCACCTCGCGGCGCCGACGGTGAGGACGTTCGAGCTGGTCTACTGAGAAGAAAAGACCGAAGTTCTGATCTCTGCCGAGATGGCGGACGACACGAGAGAGTATGCCGGGCTGCTGAGCTTGGTGTACGGAGGAATGAAGTTCGAGAATGCCGAGCAGCCACCCAGCTTCTTGAGAGAGTTACCCAGAATTGTCTTTGGGAACCTCGCGGCCCCGGAGGAACATGATCGCTAGGACGGCGATAAGAGCTGCTATCGTTATCCCCGTGCCTATCTCGAACAGGATGAATATCGGGGACTGGCTGTAGTTCAGCACCTGACCTTCGAGGCCCGTCAGGAGGCTTCCTTCTCCGGTCGTGCTGAAGAAGTAGAGCGTGCTCGGATGCCCGTATCCTCCCTGGCCGCTGAGGCCTGAGGCCGCTGCCGCAAAGGCTTCGTTGCTGGAGACATCCTCTGTCAGGACTGAATTAAGCGGATCGCTCCACAGCAGCCTCCCCACGGAGTTGAACAGCTCCAGACCGCTGCCGCCTGCCCCTCCGACCAGAAACAGCCCGTTCGTCGTACGAAGCAGGTTCGATTCCCCATAGGTGTTGTTGGCGAGCAGCGTTCCAGCGCTGTTGTAGAAGAGGGCGTTCGAGTTGGTGACGTAGGCGACTGACGAGCCGTTCGGAAGGAGGGCCTCGGAGAGCACCGCGCTGTCGACGTGATGCTTCCAGAGTAGGTCGCCCTGCCCCGTCAGCAGGAGTACCGTGCCGTTCGTTCCAGAGGTGGAGCTGCCGGCTGCGATCAGAGTTCCGTTGGGCGTGACAGCAATCGAGCTCTCCGGGATTGGATAGAGCCCATCGTTGACCAGGATGCTGTTCTCGCCAGAACCGAGCCTTGTGATCCCGTTCGCGCCGACCGGCACGCGGGTTCCGTTCTGCGACACGAAGAAGGTGGGAGGGCCCTCCTGAGCGGAGTTGTTCCCGGTGGGGTAACCTCCGGCGGTGTATGTCCACACGGCCTGGCCTTCCCAGGTGAGCAGGGTGAGCAAGTCTGAGCCGACGACGGCTATCCTGGACCCGTCAGCCGACATGGTGGCAGACCACGGGAAGCCGGCGGTCCGGTTCCAGAGCATGTTACCGTTAGAGTCGAACGCGTAGACCTCGGCGTTCGCGTAGACTCCGGCAGGTCCGGGCAGGATCTGATATCCGTTCGCCTCGATGCGGGAGCCGTTTCCAGAAATAGACACGCTGCCTATTATCCTGCTTGTCTGATGCTCCCACAGAAGGTTACCACCTCCGTCGAACAGGAGTACCGCTCCTGTGTTCAGGGTGAAACCAACTCCCACAGCGATACGGCTTCCGTTCTCGCTGATCGATATGGAGTTTATCGTCCCGCTCGTATGATAGACCCACAGCGGGGTCTTCCCGGAGACAAAGACGTTCCCCGCGGTCGCGAAGAACAGTGACAGGATCACGAGTGCGGCCAGAGCCACGACCAGCGCGACTTTGCGCTTGGTGGGCCCTCTCCTCGGGATGGGATTACTCGTGAGGCTCGTCGGTCCTGAACCTATGTGAAATAGGCGTCGTGATTAATAGTTTCGTCTGAATGATACCATTAAGGCTCTTCGCAGCTCCAGACTCTTTCAGGGCGCGACGAGCCTCCCGGATCGATAGGAATGGACGAAAACAATATCGACGAAAGCTGCGACCACGGCAAGAACAGTGACCCAGAGGACGTACTCTGTGGGGAAACCCAGTCCGGCAAGAGTCACCTGATACGGAGAGCAGACGTTGGTGGACACCGGGAAGGGAGAGCTCGCGTTCACTACCGTCGTCTCGGAACAGGAGTACTGCGTCCCAATGCCAGGGGCCGGATAACCCGCCGCCTGCATGAGGGCGGTGGGAAGCAGGGCGGCCAGAAGCACGATGACAATCACTCTCGGTGAACGGGCGGTCGCGATGAGGTAGCCCATGGCCATGATCAGCAACACCGGGAGTAGGAAGCTGACGGGTTGGACGAAGGGATTGCTGCTGGTGAATAGGCTAGGGCCGGGGACGAAGAACCACCCGTAGAAGGACAAAAGCAGGATTGCCAAGCCCAGAGTCCTTATCCCGGTCTCCCGCTCTTCCAGCGTCCCGAGGAAGAATATCAGGAGCGCCGGAGTGAAGAGGATGAACGCGAAGAAGGAGTAGAGGTCCAGGTTCGCGGGGACGCTGTCGCACTCCATCGCGCACAGGTCGATCAGTTTAGCCGCCGCGAACTCCTGCAGCGCCACGTACAGCACGGGAGGGAGAAGTCCCAGCGCCAAGATGGACAACCTATAGACGGCTCTCATGTCAATCAGGGGATACCGTCGATGCATGGTCCTGTCCCGTCTGCGGGGTCGCAGGTAACTGCGTAGCCGTTGGGATAGGTTACGATTATCGTGCCGTTGCCGTACAAATCTGCCAGGGAGTCTAGAGGCGCTCCTCTCACGCACAGCGTGGCGCCCGAGCTGAAGTCATAGCACCCCCGCGCATTGAGGATGAGTCGAGAGACTGAGCACGTCTGAATCACGGTTGAGGTGCCGTTGAGCACCGTGCTGGTCGTGGCGGGTCCGATGCACGCGCTGCTGACCGTGTAGCTCACGCTCGAACTGCTGCTGACCGCCGCAGGGGCAGTGGCGACTGAGATGGAGTAGCCCGTGACGTCCCTCCAGGTGCCTCCGACCCCAAGACCCCAGTATGTCATCGACCCGTACCGCAGAAAGTTGCATCCATTTGCAGGACAGGCGAATGCTCCGGGCGGATTCCTGTAACCGACCACGGGGACGAGGAACAGGAAGGCAAGGATGAATGCGAAGGTCGCTGCAGCAATCCTGGTTCGGCTGACCTTCATACGGTTGGTCTCATCCTCAACGCCAACTCATGACGAACTGGGCTCAACCACGAAGTGTGCGACGAGCAAATCGCCCCACTCATCTCCTGCGACGACAGTATACTGCCCTACCGGGAATGTAATGTTGAGGGGTTTTAGAAGCACCGTGAGACTCATCGGCGTATTCCAAGATCCTTGACCTGACAAGGAGAGCGTCGCGTTATCACTCTCGGGCTCGAACGCGTAAGTGGTGGAACCTAGCCAGCTGTGCTCTATGATGTAAGTGCCGCAATAATTGTACGCAGGGCTCGGAGCAGGCCAGGGGAAGATAGACAGGGCAGTTCCGTGGGTGTAATTGCTCAGATCGTAGAATCCGCTGAACACGGCGACTCGGTAAGGCCCCATGCTTCCAGAGCAGGCCGTTGGCCCGAAAGAAGACGAGTTGCTCACCTCAGACTGATTGGTCAGTTGCCAATCATTAGCGGGACTTACACTGTTGGTCTTGTTCAGCGTGTTAAACAGGTTCATAATGACTTCGACGGCGCTCCCATTCACTATGCTGGACGAATTCAGTGTCATCGTAAATGTGATATTGTCGTAGGAAGAAGATGTCGAGGAGCCCCCGGGGTTGGAGGAGATTGTCGAGGTGACAGCGGGCTTTGGTGGGCAGGCTGACTGAAAGGTTGCGAAAGTGGCGTTCGTTCTCCCCGAGGGAAGAGAGAGCGTCACACATGTCGCCGCTTCGACATACAAGGTCGTCGAGAAGTGGTAGGCTTGGCCTGAATAGCTGACCGCGAACGTGTAGCCGGAGTCGCCCCCGATGGCAAGGTAGTGCCACCCGCTGCTGTTGGTCACGAATGTCATCGTCTCTCTCGGCGTTTCGGGAGCACCGTGGCAAAGCAAGGGATTGTTGGTCGCCGTGACGCTGGCACCTACGACCGGTGTCTGGTTGGTGTCTGAAACTACAGTAAGAGCCAGCGCTATGGGCTCAGCAGTATAGGTGCAGGGGGTGGAGCGGTACACGAAGACCGAGGCGCCAACCGCCGCGACCACGATGACGACTATCACGACTAGGACCACGATTCTCCTCGTGACAGCCATGCTCTGGTGAGTCATAGTACCCGGTTTTCCTTCTTTTACGGACCGTTTGTGATTAATAGTTTTGTCCGAACGGCGGACGAGCGCCCCCTCTTATCACGGAGATCGCCTACGACGGTCATGCTTATTAGTCCCATTATGGTATTGGTGGTATAATGGTAGAAGCGATAACGACGATAGACAAGGCGGGGAGGGTGGTAATCCCAAAGGAGATCAGGGAGAGGATGAACCTGAAGGAGGACAGCGCGCTCCTCGTGGCGGAGACGGTCGGGGGCGTCCTGATCCTGAAGAAGCTCGACATCAAGGAGATCGCGGACCGGCTGAGAGTGGAGCTTAAGGGGAAAGACGTGGATGAGATAGCTGGGAGGGTCGAGGAGGAGTCGAATGAGCGCGTCAGAAAGGGAGAGCGTCCGAAGACGCTTCGTCGTTGATGCAAACGTCTTCGTCTCGGCGATAAAGCCGTTCTCGAGGCGCAACCGAAAAGCCCGTACCGACACCGGTTCCCTGGCCCTCTTGGTGAGGTTGATCACCGATGCCGAGCTGGAACTGTTCGGGAGCCTCTGGCTTTTCGACGAGTACAAACGACTGGCCGAGGAACTGAATTCCGAGGCGAGCGAGCTGATTCTCGGGCGGCTCACGGCGAAGGTGCGCGAAGTCACAGAGGTCGGGGAGGAAGCGGTGTTGCGCTGCGCGCCGTACCTTCCGGAACGGGAAGCTGCAGACGTCTTGCACGCTGCGACGTGTCTTCAGTCGGGGGCAGTCCTGATAACCAACGATAGGGATTTCGACGGAATCAAGGAATCTGGAGTGATCGAGGTTTGGAGCATCAGCGAGGCAATCAGGAAGCTATCGATTCAGGGATAGTACAAGAACTTCTTCTGCTACTGAGAAAGCGAACAAGCCCTCCCATGTTATAGAAATCTAGGTGGGTTCGTGCCTTCTCTTGCTATGGATACAATCCACCGCAGGCCGTTGCGCTCCCGCTCGGAGCTGATGTGTTGCGCATTTCCAGGGGATAAGGACCATTGACGGTGTAGACACTCGCCGTTAGGGTGCCGTTGGAGTTGTCGAGCTTGCTTGCCTGTGTACAGAAATAGACTCCGCCTCTGTCGTAGTCACCGGGAGATATCTGGACCGACACGATTCTTGAGCTGTTTCCCGTCCCGGTATAGCCTCCCGTCCCGACTTGGCTCGGCGGCGCAGGACCGCCCCAATATGAGGTCCACGACACCTGCCAGGGTCCCTGATAGGCGACCTGAACCTGGAAATCGAAGGTTATTGGACCGTAGGTCTGATACAGCACTAGGGCCGCGAACGATGCGACGATGAGTGCAGCAACGACGCCTATCACAAGCAGTGTTCTGCGCGTGCCGGGCATCTGGTATACCTCTTGTGAGATTGATGGAGTTGTGGTTAATAGTTTTGTCCGATATGGGGCAAACACCCCCCGATCTGCACCACCCCTACACGAAAACCTTCATGACCCTACGGAGCACCAGAGTCGGTCCTCTAGAGCCTTAAGTATCAAACTGGGCATCTGAGCGTCCCGGATGAAGATCACCGACGTCCGCAGCACGACGCTCGAGGGGAACTTCGACTGGATAATCGTCAAGGTATACACCGACGAGGGGATAACGGGGCTGGGCGAGATATACGCGGGGACCATCGGGGGCGACATGCTCCGCCTCCTGAAGCCGTTCCTTCTGGGAGAGGACCCGCGGGACGTCGACCGGCTCTACTGGAAGCTCTACTCGGCGTTCCAGAGGGAGACCGGCGCGTCGCTGCTCGCATCCATAAGCGGGGTCGAGACGGCGCTCTGGGACATCGCAGGAAAGGCGATGAAGGTCCCCGCTTACAGGCTGCTCGGCGGGAAGTACAGGGACGAGATCAGGGTCTACGCCGACTGCGCCGCAGGCGAGGGCGACGGCCCAGAGGAGGAGATCAGGCTCGGCCCGGTCGTGCTCAAGGGCGTCCACACGCCTGAGGCCTATGCGGCGAAGGCCCGCAAGGTGAAGGCCCAGGGGTTCGACGCCATCAAGTTCGACCTCGACCTCCCCGACCACTTCAAGCAGGACAGGTATAACGGGTGCATGGGGAACGAGGACCTGAGGTACCGGGTCAAGCTGGTCGAGAGCGTGAGGGAGGCGGTGGGCGGGAACATCGAAGTTGCCTTCGACTGCCACTGGCAGTACAGCGTGAAGGACGCGATCCGCCTCGCGGACAGGCTCGAGCCCTACGACCTGCTCTGGCTCGAAGACCCAATCCACTCCGAGAACGCGAAGGCGATGGCCAAGGTCTCGAAGAGGTCCCCCGTCCCGATCTGCACAGGGGAGCACAAGGTCTCGCGCCACGGGTTCCGAGAGCTCGTCGAGTACCAGGCAGCCGACGTCCTCTCGCCGGACGTCCAGAAGGCCGGGGGGATATCGGAGACCAAGAAGATTGCCGACTACGCGGACCAGTACTACATCCCACTCGCGCCCCACAACATCGCGAGCCCTGTGGGGACGATGGCCGCGGTCCAGGTCTCGGCGACCATCCCGAACTTCCTGCTCCTTGAGTACCACGCCAACGACATCCCTTGGTGGGGCAAGCTCGTCAAGCCCAAGGGGCGGCCCGTCGTGAAGAACGGCCGCATCGCCCTCCCGACGGGGCCTGGCCTGGGGATAGAGCTCGACGAAGAAGAGGTCCAGAGGCACCTCAAGAAGGGCTCGAAGCCGCTCCCCTAGGACCGGACACCGCCGCCGGGCGTTCCCTCCCAACGTTTTTGTATCCGCCCGCGGCGAATCCCGCGCGTGAAATACGTCAGGTTCGGAGAGACCGGCCTCACCGTCTCACAATTCTGCCTCGGCGCCTGGCACCTCCCCGGGTCTGGGGTGAACGACGAGTTCGGCATCGAGAAGGTGGACGCCGAGACGTTCGGGAGGATAGTGAGGAAGGCCTACGACCTCGGGATCAACTTCGTGGACGGCGCGAACAGGTACCACGGGAGGATGTCGACCGCCGACCTGGACCACGTCGGCAACTCCGAGAAGCTGCTCGGAGCGGTCCTGAAGGACTACGAGAGGGAGTCGTGGGTCGTCGCGACCAAGGTCAGGGGACCGATGGCGCCCTGGCCGAACGGGCAGGGCCTCTCGAGGAAGCACATCATGTGGCAGATCAGGGAGTCACTTCTGAGGCTCGACCTCGACTACGTCGACCTCTACCAGATCCACTGGGAGGACAACACCACCACGAACGTCGAGACCCTCAAGGCGCTCAACAACCTCGTGGACCGCGGCCTCGTCCACTATCTCGGCGAGAGCAACCACTCCCCCGCCAACGTCGTCGAGTTTATGGAGACCGCGTCGAGGCTCCAGATCGAAGGGTTCGCCTCGATGCAGGAACCCTACAACCTTCTCGAGCGGCGGGTGGAGGGCGAGACCCTACCGGTCGCCAAGAAGTACGGGATGGCCGTGATGGCCTACGTCCCCCTGGCCCAGGGAGTCCTCTCGGGGAAGTACCTCTCCGGGGTCGAGGCGGGGTCTCGGGCCTCTTACATCTCGCAGGTCGCGGGGCAGTACCTAAACCAGGAGACAGCCGCGGCGGTCGGCGGGCTCCTCGAGATTGCCAACGAGAAGGGGATCACCCTCCCGCAGCTCGCGCTCGCCTGGATGCTGAACAAGCAGGTCGACCTCGGTCTGACCATAGTCCCGATACTGGGGATAACGAAGGTTGCCCACCTCGAGGACAACGTGGGCTCCTTGGACGTCAGGCTCACCGGCGACGACATGCAGAGGCTGGAGGAGATAGCGGCCGGGGCCAAGCTCGGGCCGCAGTCCTACTGAGAGACGAGCCGCCACATCTCGCGGACATCGGATTCCGTGGGAGCACCGCGCTCGACCACGAGGTACTCGGCTCCGGCCTCTTTCCCGACCCTCTTCATCGACCTGATCGTCTTCTCGAACTCGTCGTAGGTTATCCCGACCGCACCCGCGGTGAAATCGACCCCGAACGACCGCAGGTCGTCCTTGGTCTTCTCGGGGTCTGCTCCGTGGAGGTATGTCGCGACGACAGCGCCCGTGCTTATGACGTCCCCGTGGACGAACGGCCGGCCGACCAGCTTCTCCAGGGTATAGAAGAAGAGGTGCTCCGTCCCTTCCTGAGGCCAGAACTTCCCGCGCTGCAGGTAGGGGAACTGGAGCGAGTTCAGCGTCATGTGCATCTCCACGAGAGGCCGGATGGCGCCCGCGGTCACTTCCTTGATCTCCGGAGCCAGGGCCATGAGCCTCGAGAGCACCTCCTCTGCTTTCGCGGCCACCGCCGGGTCGTACTCCTCCCCTGCCTCGTCCCTCGCCCTTCTCCAGTCCAAGAGAGATATCCTGGCCGAGTAGATGTCACCTATCGCGGCCCTGTTGAGCCTCTTGGGCGCGCCCCTGATGATCTTCTGGTCGACCACGATCTCGTCCGCGAACTTGTCCCCGATGTAGTTCACGACCCCGTCGATCCGCACCCCCGCCTTCGGGGTCAGGTACGCGTCGGCCGCGAGGATCGTCGGCACCGAGACGAACCTGCACCCGGTCTTCAGGGCGAAGTACTTTGCCGCGTCCACCGCCCTCCCTCCCCCGAGCCCGACCGCGGTGCCAGCATGTGTCACCCTGGAGGTGTTCGCGTCGAGCGTCTCGCGATCGACCTCCTCCACCATCACCGTCTCGATGGGAGGGTGGGTCAGCAGCCCCTTGACGCTGGACCACGGCGGCTCGACCGTGAAGACCACGTAGTCCTCCAGGTCGCGCAGGGCCTCCTGGACGCCGCGGTACTCGACGACGATCCTAGAAAACGGGGAGGACATTCTTCGCGACGGCATCCATTTCCTTCTTCACGGGCGCGCTGAAGAGGATGAGCTCGGAGGCGCCGGCCTTCACGTACTCGTCGAGCCTCTTTATCACGTCGTCCCAGTTCTTGCACGAATGGACGAACCTGCTGAGGCGCTCGGGCGTGATCGCCATCGCCGCCTTCTGGAGGGCGATCGGCGTCCTGATGTCGACCGCGTTCTCGACAAAGGCCGAGAGCTCGTGGCCCGACTCCTTGATTATCTGCGCGGGGGTCTTGAACGCGTAGTCGACGTGCACGACGATCTTGCCGCCCTTCTTCCCGGCGGCCTTCTGCCCCTCCCTGAACCTGGGGACCAGCACGTCCCGTATCCTCTCGGCGCTGTTGCCGGGGCTGAGGGTTACGAAGTGGTCGCCGTACTTACCCGCCCTGTATGCCGCCTTCTCGCCTACCGCGGAGAAGTAGACGTCTATCTTGGTGCGCGGCCGAGTGTACATGAGCAGGAACTCCGAGGAGAAGTACTTCCCCTTGAACGAGAAGGGCTTGGTCGAGGTCCACATCTTCTGCATTAGAGTTATCCCTTCGCAGAGGCGGTCCATCCTCTCCCTCCACGCAGGCCACCTGTCGTTCCAGAACGGCACCTCGTTGACCGCCTCCCCGGAACCGACGCTGAGCAGGAACCGACCCGGGTACATGTTGTCCAGCGTCGCCGCTGCCTGCGCGATGAGCGCCGGATGATACCTGGCCCCTATGGGCGTCGTGACGAGGGGGCCGAGCTGGACCTTCTTCGTCCTCTCGAGCGCCGCCGCCATGACGGACCAGACGAAGGAAGACCTGTCGCTCTTGTGGAACCACGGCATGAAGTGGTCACCGAACCACAGCCTCTTGAACCCGAGCTCCTCTCCGTAGACCGTCGCTTCGACGAAGTCTCTCGGGTCGTAGTAGTTCTCTCCGATGTCAAGTGAGATCAGCGGTTTTGGCATCTGCGTCCGGCTGACTTGCGGCTCTCTTTAAATGGCTTGGGAGCGGGGCGGGGATTATAAGCCCCCGCCGGTACCCTTCGGGCGACAAGCGACAGATGATACTATCCTGCAGCACTATAACCTGGGGTGAGCTAAAGGAGATGAAGGACCTCGAGAAGGCCCTCGCCTCGATAAAGGCGCTGGGCTACTCCGATGCGGGCATCGAATACCCGATGCTCTCTGCGTCCCTGAAGGAGCACGTCAAAGAGGGCGGCGCGGCAGCCAAGAAGGCGGGCCTGACTGTCGCGGCGGTCGCAATCGACACCACGCCAGCGATGGCCAAGGTGGTCAAGGGATTCGGCTCCTCGGTCGGGTGGCTTTGCCTCTTCGAGAAGGACATCGACGTCGCGATAGAGAAGACGAAGAAACTAAGCGCGGTCTGCGCCAAGGTCGGGGTAGACGTCTCTCTCCACCCCCACGTCAGGAGCAACATCCAGTCCACGGATGACCTTGACCGGATCATGAAGGCTTGCGCGCCGAACAGGACATCGGTCTGCGTCGACACGGCGCACCTCACGGCGCTCGACGTCGACATACCCAAGTTCATCAGCCGCTACAAGAAATCAATCTCACTCGTCCACTTCAAGGACCTCAGCGAGAAGAAGCCACAGGAGGAGATCGACTACAACAAGCACTTTGTCGACCTGGGTGACGGTGTTGCGGACCTGAAGGGCGCGCTCAAGGCGCTTCGAGCGATGCGCTACTCAGGCGCGATCATGATAGAGGTCGACAATCCCCCGAAGGGCGAGGTCGAGGCCTCGGCGAAGAAGAACCACGGCTACCTCACATCCATAATCCGCTAGGACCTGACGGAGACGCCCGCAGGGCCTCGGTCCCAAGAGGGCCCGGTCGCTCAGGCCACGGTGACCCAGGCCTTCTTCTTCGAGGACTCAAGGACCGCCTCGATGAGCCTGTTCACCCTCCATCCGTCGTAGAAAGAGGGCGAGTATTCCTCGCCCCCGCCGAGGGCGAGCAGGAAGTCGTGCATCTGGTTCATCACCGAGTCCACGTACCCTGTCCCCATCGTCGCCGAGCTGAAGAGCAGCGTCTCGCCGTACTTGTGCGCGGGCCCGAAGTAGATAGTCCTGAACCCGCTCGCCTCCTTCGGGTCGCGGGCCGAGTAGAACTGCAGCTCGTTCGGCCTCTCCATCGTGAAGTAGATCGTGCCCTCGCTCCCCTGGACCTCGAAGTCGAGCTGGACCTTCCTCCCCGTCGCTATCCAAGACGCTCCGACCTCGGCGATGGCCCCGCCCTCCAGCCTCATCAGGGTCATCGTGACGTCATCGACCCGGGATGGCTCCTTGGTCTTTCCTCCGGGGACCATCCTCTCCGGGATGAAGTTCTCCGCCGCGGCGCAGACCTCCTTCGGCTCACCGACCAGGTACCTCACCATGTCGATCGCGTGGGACCCGAGGTCTGCGAGTGCCCCTGCTCCCGCCTGTTCGGGCCGGAACCGCCAGCTCAGCGGGAACTGGGGGCCTCCCCAGTCCTCCATGAAGTGCGACCTGACGTGGCTTATCCTCCCGAGCTCTCCCTTGGCGATCATCTGTCTGGCGAGGGTGACGGCCGGGGTCCGCCTGTAGTTGAAGCCGACGAGCGTCTTCGCCCCCGTCCTCTTCGCCACCTCGTACATCTCCCGGGCGTCCCTCTCGTTGGAGGCGAGAGGCTTCTCGCAGATCACCGCCTTGCCGTGCTCGAGGGCGTCTATGGCGGGGTCCTTGTGCAGGTACGTCGGGGTCATCACGTCCACTATCTGGACGGACGGGTCGGCTGTCACGCGCCGCCAGTCAGAGGTCCACGAGCCGAACCCCAGCCGCTCCGCGGCGTTCTTTGCCAGCTCGTCGGTCGCCTCTGCGATCACCTTCATCTCGGCGGTCACGGAGGGCCCGAAGAAGAGCGGGACGTTCCCGAACCCGATGGAGTGGGACCTCGCGACCTGCCCGGCGCCGACGAACCCGACGGTGTAACTGGTCGTGACCGGTCACCCGAGGGGGAGCGAGACGGCCCTACGCTCCTGCATCGCCTTCCTCGCCGCCAGCCCGATCTCCACGGCCGCCCTCCCGTCCTTCGCGGTCACCCTGGGGGTGCTGTCCCCGAGGATAGCAACGGCGAACCCCTCGAGCTCCCCCCGGTACGCCTCGTCGAACCTCTCGGTGTACCAGTAGGAGAACTCGTTGCTCTCCCATGACTTCTTCATGACGTGGGCCTCGGAGCTCTTCCCGATGTCCATGAACGCCGCGCCCTCGGTCCCGATGACCTCGGCCCGGATGTCGTACCCGTAGACGGACACCCTGCAGGCGTCGACGTGCGCCAGCGCCCCGTTGGAAAGTCGGATTATCGTCATCGTCGTGTCCTTGTCCCCCAGGCCCTCGAGCTCTGGATAGGCCGCCGTCACGCCGTCGGCGACTACGCTCACGGCCTCGCTTCCGCTCAGCCACCTGATCACGTCGTAGTCGTGGCTGCTGGTGTCCAGGAAGATCCCCCCGCTCACCTTCGGGTCGGCCCAGCCCGCGACCTTCTGGGGCGGGTCCCTGGTGTTGGACCTGAGAAGCAGCATCTTGCCCAGCTCGCCGGAGTCGACGGCGCTCTTGATCCTCATGTACGAGGGATCGAAGCGCCGCTGGTACCCGACCTGGAACTTGGTCCCGCTCCTCCCGGTCATGGCGATGAACTCGTCGGCCTCCGGGAGAGTCAGGGCCATCGGCTTCTCGCAGAAGACGTGCTTGCCCGCCTCGAGGGCGGCGCCCACGACCTCCTTCTTCATGAACGTGGGGGTCGCGACCACCACCGCCTCCACCTCCGGGTTCTTCAGGAGGTCATGATAGTCCGTGTAGACCGTGCTGACGCCCGTGAGCGCGGCGACGTTGTTCGCGGCCTCTATGTACGAGTCTGCGATACCCACGAGCCTGGCGTTGGGTACGCGCCTCGCGAGGTTCTGTCCGTGGACCTTGCCTATCTGGCCTGCGCCGATCAGGCCCACTCCGACTGTCTTCGAAGAATACAACGGGCAATCTCGGCGCTACCGCCGTTAAAACGGTTGCCTCAAGAGTCTCTGTTAAGTTGGTGGGTGATGAAAGCGCTGTTAGTCTTCGGGGGTGGCTTATATTGGATGAAAGAATACAGAATCGTTGCGAGCGATAAAGTGCATCGTCCAACCATTCGATGGAATTGGAATCAACACCCTTCTAGCCGAATGTCTAGTTATGACATACAACGCGATCAACTACGCACAGAAGCAGGGGAGGATGCTATGGTGTGAGACGTGTAAGGTGTGGATAGACAGAGATGTGAATGCGGCCCTGAATCTGTCCAAAAGGCGGCTTGCGAGGTTCACGAGTTCCCGTCCCAAGTCGAAGAGTCGCTCGCAACAAGGCGATTTCGCGGCGAGGGAGAAGGGGCCGGCAAGTGAAGCGGTGAAGGGGAACGGGACGAAGACCCTAATCCTCAGAGTCGATGCCAGTAAGTTGGGTGGAGGGCTTCGCCCGATGGTTAACGCCGTCGAGAGTCAACCGTCAGCTCAACAGAACCCCTCAGCTCGGTCGTATCATGACCTTCATCGCCTGGCCGGCCCTGCACAGCTCGAACCCCTTTAGGGCGTCCGCTATCTCCAGCTCGTGGCTGACGATCTCGCCGCTCGGGATGGCCCCGGCCTCGATGAGGCGGATCGCGGGTATGAACCCCGTAGAGTTGGCGTTCGAGCCCAGCACCTCGACCTCGCGTGCCATCATGTCGAAGGGGCCGAGCTGGGCCCTTGCCTCCTTCCTCGCCACTCCCATTATCACGACCCTCCCGCCGGCCCCGACCGACCGCACGGCGCTCTCGACGGTCTCGGCCCTCCCTATCATCTCGACCGCGACGTCAGCGCCCATCCCTCCGGTCTCGCGCTCGACCCTCGCGACCGGATCCTCCACGGCGGGGTCGATCGTCAAGTCGGCGCCGAGCCTCCCGGCCACGACGCGGCGCTTCTCCGCGAGGTCGACCGAGAAGATCTTCCTCACGCCCGCGCGCTTGAGCAGGCTCACCCAGAGCAGCCCCATGGGTCCCGCGCCGTAGACCACGACCGTCTCGTCCGGCTTCACCCTGCTCTTCTCGAAACCGTGGACGACGCAGGCGAGCGGCTCGACGAGCGCCCCCTCCTTCCAGGAGAGCCGCGGGTCGACCTTGTAGACGAACTGCTCGGGGGCCACCATCATCTCGGCGAAGGCCCCGTTCCGCGTTATGCCAAGCTCGATCATGTTGAGGCACATGTTCCTCCTGCCAATCCTGCAGTTCTGGCAGAGCCCGCAGCTGACGTTCGGGTCGACGACCACGTGGTCCCCGACCGCGACGCCGGTCACCGCCGTACCGACCTGTGCCACCTCGCCCGATAGCTCGTGGCCGAGTATCACCGGCGGCTTGGAGGGGTGCCTCCCCTCCATTATCGCGAGGTCGCTACCGCATATGCCGCACTCTCTTACCCTGATCAGGACCCCATGGTCCCCCTCGACCTTGGGGGTGCCGACCTCGTCGACAGAGATCCCCTTACCTACGCCGCTAAAGACGACTGCGCGCATCTCAGGCACACTCCGCTGTATCCAATGAGAACATGATTGGCAGGGTGGGCCGTAGCTTGACGATTTAAACCGTCAGTGCCGGCTCGAAGACGACCTTCATCGACTGCTCGCTGATGGCCGCCTGCATCGCCTCGGCGTGCCTCTCAAGGGGGAACCTGTGGGTCACGACCTTGTCGAACGGCACCGTCCCGGCCATCGACTCCATCATGCGCAGCGCCTGTGCGTATGATATCTCGGTCTGGCCGCCGTTCCCGACGATCGTGGCGTACCTCCCTGAGACGAACTTCTGGACGTTGAGCGTCGTGGTCTTGCCGTTGTCGCTGTAGATTCCCGCCACGAGGTAGTAACCGAAGGGCTTGAGATACGAGAGCCCCTCCTCGACCACTGACGGGTCCCCCGTGCACTCGAAGACCACGTCGGCTCCGCCGCCCTGCAGCCCGTGCATCACGGCCTCGGACCGCTCTTCCCTGGTCATCGTCGCCGCGTTGATCGAGAGGTCGACGCCGAACTGCCTCAAGTACTCGGTCCGGTACTCCGGCATCCCCACCACGACTATCCTGTGCGCGCCGGCGGCCTTCGCCGCGATCACGTGTGCGAGCGCGAGGGGCCCGCTCCCCTGGACAACGACGTCCCCTGCATAGGAGCTCCCGTCACCGGCGAGCTGCAGCGAGTGGAACATCCGGGCGACGGACGTGTATCCGACCGCGAGCACCTCCGCGAAGACCGCGACCCCGTCGGGCACGGCATCAGGGACCTTCGCCAGCTTGGTCTGGGGGAGGAGGTACATCTTCCCGGCGAAACCGCCGAAGAGGTGCGGCGGGTCCCTGGAGGAGATTCCCCAACCGTAGGTCTCCCCTCTCTCGCAGGATGGCCATCCGGGGTGCATCTTGCACCCGACACACTCCTCGCACCTCAGATCGACCACTGGGACGACCCTGTCGCCCGGGCTCAGCGCCTCGCCGGTCAGCGACATCCGCTTTGCCGCCTTCGAACCGATCTTCCCTATCGTGCCGACTATCTCGTGTCCGGGGATTATGGGGAACTTGGTTGGGACCCCGAACGGGTGCGCCTTCACCTCGTCCTTGTAGATGTGCTTGTCAGTCCCGCAGATCCCACAGAGGGTCACGTCGAGAAGCGCCGCGTCCGCCGGGACTTCGGGGTCGGGGAACTCCTGGAGCCTCATCGCGCCAGGAGCGTCCATGACCGCCGCCCGCACAGTCGAGCTCGTCATGCTGACACGCCCGCGGCTTACTCTTGGATATGGACCCAGGCCTCGCTCTTGGCCGAGTCCGCTATCGCGTCCATGATCTGGCAGTTCCGGTACCCGTCGAGGAACGTCGCCCCCTGCGGGCCGACCGGCCTGTCGTCCGAGATCGAGGTCAGGAAGTGGTGGAACTCGTTCACGAACGAATGGTCCCAGCCGAACCCCCCGCCCTGGTTGACCCAGTACTTGCCCATGTACGGGTGCTCCTTGGCGAGCACGTTCAGGGTCCTGTAACCGCTTGTCCCCCTGTCCCTCTCGCTGAGGAAGATCTCGAGCTCGTTGATCCGCTCCAGGTTGAATCGCAGCGAGCCCTCCGTCCCGTATATCTCGAAGCTGAGGTAGTCCATCCTACCCGGGTTCACCCACGAGGTCTCTAGAGTCCCCAGCGCCCCGTTCCTGAACTTCATGGTCGCGACCGTGAGGTCGTCCACGTTGACGCGCTTCTTCTTGCGCGCCCCCTCGGTCTCGGGCCTCTCCTTGATGATGGTCGACTGCGCCCCTGCGACGGCGCCGACCTCTCCGACCAGGTACCTCGCGAGGTCGAGAGCGTGGGTCCCGAGGTCCGAGAGCGCGCCGTACCCCGAGAGTGACGATTCGAACTGCCACCTCATCGGCGTCTTCGGGTCGTCGTAGGTGCTGTTCGTGGTGAGGTACGACCCCCGGAAGAACGTGATCTTCCCGATCTTCCCCTTGTTGATCATCTGCCGTGCGAGCGTTATCGCGGGCATGAACCGGTAGTTGTAGCCGACCATGTGCTTGACCTTGGCCTTCTCGGCCGCGTCCAGCATCCGCTTCGCGTCCGTCGCGCGACGCGCCAGCGGCTTCTCGCAGAAGAGGCTCTTGCCGAGCTTCGCCGCCATGATCATCGGCGCCGGGTGAAGCGCGACGGGCAGGCAGTTGTCGACTATCTCGACCCTCTCGTCGGTCACGACCTTCTCCCAGTCGCTGTATGTCTTCGCGTACCCGTACTTCGCGGCCTCGAACTTGACGACCTTCTTGGTCCTTCCTGCGAGCGCGACCAGCCGCGGGACCAGCTTCATCGGATAGTAGACCTCGGCGACGTCCCTCCAGGCGTGCGCGTGGGCGCGCCCGATGGAATAGCCGAGGACACCTACGCCTATCTCCTTTGCCATGGTCGCGACAGGCCTCCGAACCGATAAAAGCCTTGTCCGGAACGGTGGCCAAAGCGCCAGCCGAGACAGAACGATGGTGGAAGGGGAACGAGTGGCCGGTGGCGTTCCCGGCGAGAACCGGATGACGGGTCCAGACCGCCGGCCTGCTTCGGTCTTCCTCTCGATGGGCATCGTCACCGGCATCCTGGCGCTCTTCTGCTGCGCCGTCCCCCTCTAGCTCTCGCTGAGGGTCTTCGCCCTTGCGACCGCCTGTCCCGCGGCCAGGAGACTGGCGTTCCGGGCGCTCGGACGGGGAGGATTCCTGTCACAGTGACCGCGAGACCGCAGACCGGCCCAAACCCAAGCGTTCTTTAGACGGGGAGAAGAAGTGGCGGGTATTGGAACAGGTAGTGGCCCCCGTTCTCGTGGCGCGGAGAAAGTTCAGGAACCAGTGGTTCCCCACCCCCGAGATCGGGCCGAAGGACGCCCTGGTCAAGATGTCAGGCGCAGCGATATGCGGCACCGACAAGCACGTGTTCGCCCGGGGTGAGATAAGGCTCGGCCTCCCCGGCGACGTCGTCAAGCTGCCCGTCATCCTCGGGCACGAGAACGTCGGAGTCATCGAGGAGATAGGGACGGACGCCTCGCGGGAGATGGTCACCGAGGGCCAGCCCCTCGAAATCGGCGAGAGGGTCGTCATCTCCGCCGACATCGTCTGCGGGACTTGCTACTACTGCAGGAACTACTACGGCTTCCCGTGGTGCCTGAACCACAGGAGCTACGGCGACGTCATCAGCAGCAAGGACCCTCCGCACCTCTTCGGCGG
>PLUF01000046.1 GCA_003164815.1 Candidatus Gagatemarchaeum stordalenia | reverse complement strand
CCGAACCACATGTGCGCGAGCTCGTGGGCGACCAGCTCGATGTGGTTCTTGTCCGGCCGCGAGTACCTCGAAGAGTAGTCCTCCTCGGACCTCTCGTCCGGGAACCTGGTGTCGACCAGCGTGGTCGCGCTGATGTTCTCCATCCCCCCGTAGATGAAGTCGTGGACCGCGACCTGCGCGTACTTCTCGTAGGGATACTCGACGCCCGTGATCTCGACGAACGTCCGCATCATGTCGGGGGTCTGCCCGAAGTACCTCCAGGTGTCCTTCTCCTTCTTCTCGGGCACGTAGTACTGGAGCGGGACCCTCCCGGCCTTGTCCTCGACCTTGACGAACTTCCCCACGACGAATGAGTTGAGGTAGGCCGAGTGCGGAGCGCTCTCGTGCCAGTGGAAGGTAGTCCATCCCCCGGACGCCGATTGCGAGAGGAGCCTTCCGTTCGATACTACCTCGAATCCATCGGGGACGGTGATCACCGTCTCCGAGGCAGACTTGTCGTTCGGGTGGTCGTAGCACGGATACCAGTACCGCGCAGCCTCTGACTCGCACTGCGTCCACACCTGCACGGGCTTGTCGGGGTGCTTCTCATCCGGGTGGACGAAGTACGCTC
Organism: Candidatus Gagatemarchaeum stordalenia; assembly: GCA_003164815.1. Lineage (GTDB taxonomy): Archaea > Thermoproteota > Nitrososphaeria > Nitrososphaerales > Gagatemarchaeaceae > Gagatemarchaeum > Gagatemarchaeum stordalenia. The sequence goes on along the minus strand of PLUF01000046.1, from coordinate 10,949 downwards.
CGTGCGTCGGTGACGCCGAGTAGTCCACGACCACTAGGTGGGGCCCCGGGCTCAGCGGCGCTCCCGACCTCACCGTCAGCCTCTCCCCGTTGTGGTCGAACCTCACCCGCGTTCCGTCGAGCTGGACCCTGGAGACGCTCATCTCGGCGGCGTCCAGGTGGACGGCCGAAAGGTCCTGCCTCAGCGGCGTTATCTTCAGGTAGCAGCTGCCCTCGATGGTCTTCTTCTCGGGGTCGACCCTGATCTCGACCTTGATGTGGTCTGTCTGGTACTCGCGGTCCGGGAGGTAGTGCCTCCTGGACCCCGGGACGTGGAATGATTTCCTGACCTTCATGGCCCAGCCTGGTTCTATCTAACTGAAAAACAATTTTTCGGCCTCATTTCCAGCCCCTTTTCACTCCTCTGGCGTAGACCGCCCAGTAAGGGTCGAACTTCGGCGGTATGTACGTCCGGCGCGACCCCTTCTCAGCCACGCTGAGCCTAGGTCCCCGCGCGCCGACCGTCCCGATCCTGAACCCGTCGATCCTCTTGTCGGCAAGGCGCTTGAGCACGCCCTCTGAGCGGTTCGGCCGGCAGGCTATGAGGAGAGTCCCCTCGCTCACCGTCACGAGCGGGTCGAGTCCGAAGGCGGCGCAGACAGCCCGGGTCTCTTCCGAGACGTAGACACTCTCCCTCTCCACGTGGAGCGTCCGACCGCTCGTGCGAGCCAGCTCGTAGAGGCCTCCCATCACCCCTCCCTCGGTGGCGTCGTGCATCGCCGTGACGCCTTCCGACCTCACCCCTACGGAGCTCGCGGCAAGGGCGTCCTCGACGGTAGAGCATCTTCGCAGGTAGGAGGCCGCCCTCCTCGAGATCTTGCCACCGACCTTCTCCTCCGTCCTCTCGGGGAAGGCCAGCGCCAGGACGGCAGTGGCCTCTATGGCTGCCCCCTTCGTCATGATGAGTACGTCCCCCTCCCGGATCATCCTGGGCGTCACGTAGGCGTCCTCACCGGAGATCGCCATCATCATCCCGCCACCCACGATGGAGAACCCAGACCCCGGATATCTCCCGGTGTGTCCGCCGATTATTGATATGCCAAGCCTCTTGCACTCGTCGCTGACCGCGATGGCGTACCTCTCGAAGTCGTCTGGACTCAGGGATGGGGGCAGGTTGTAGTCCAGGACGGCGAACTGCGGCGCCACAGCGCTCGTGGTGAGGTCGGACGCCAGCTCGTGGACCGTGAGCCACGCGGAGTCGACCATCCCTATCGAGGGGATGATCGAGAGAGGGTCGGCGGTGACGACCATGACCCTGCCGGGACCAATCGAGACGATGGCGTTGTCGAGCCCCATGCCGGGCCCGACGATTACCGACCTGCTGTCGGCCCCCGTGTGCTTCAGGAGGACGCGCCCGAGGAAATCGCGGTCGACCTTCCCAAGACCTTCCTTCAACAAGGGCCTTCGCTGGAGGATTGAGCTTCTTGAGCTTTTATACCTGCACCCGCTCGCGCGCCCGGTTTTGCTCTCCAGAATCGTGGTCCATTACGGCGAGATTGGGACCAAGGGCGGAAACAGGCGCGTCTTCGAGGCCAGCCTCCGCAGGAACATCCTCTCGGCCCTCGGCCCCCTCGGGGAGGTGAGGGTAAAGATGGTGGACAACCGGTTCTTCGTCCTCCTCCCGGATGAGAAGGTCCCGGCGGCCAAGCTCAGCCTGGCGAAGGTCTTCGGAATCGTCTGGTTTGCTCAGGTCGAGGCAGTCCCCCTCTCATACGCCGAGATACGGGAGACCGCGATCCGGGTGCTCGCCGGAGTCCCGAAGGAGATGAGCTTCCGGGTCAGCGTTAGGAGGCCGAACAAGTCCTTCGAGATGACCTCCCAGGAGCTGGCGCGGAAGCTCGGCGAGGACATCATCGAGAGGCTTGGCCTGGGAGTGAACCTCTCCGCGCCCGACGTCACACTCTCGGTCGACCTGATATCGGAGGAAGCCCTGGTCTACAGGGAGCACCTCAAGGGCCCCGGCGGCCTCCCGGTCGGCGTAAGCGGCCGAGTGCTCCACCTCCTTTCGGGGGGGATCGACTCCCCCGTCGCGGCCTGGCTGATGATGAAGCGCGGCTGCAAGCCGGTCTACGTGCACTTCTACGTGGCGCCAGGACCCGAACCGATCCTCGGAAGCAAGATTGGCGAGCTCGTCCGAATGCTCTCCCAGGGCGGCGAGGAGTCCCGCCTCATCCTGATACCCTTCAGCCCCTATCAGCTCGCGACCACAGACCTCCCGCCCGAGTTCGAGCCGATAGTCTTCAGGAGGTTCATGCGAATGGTTGCCGAGCGTCTGGCCTCGGCCCTCGAGTTCCCAGCGATCTCGACCGGAGACAACCTCGCCCAGGTGGCCTCTCAGACGCTCCAGAACATGGCCTGCATCGACAGCGGAGGCTCACTGCCGACACTCCGACCGCTGCTCGGCTACGACAAGGACGAGATAATCCAGCTGGCCCGGCAGGTCGGGACCTACGAGACCTCCATACTGGACTACAAGGACTGCTGCTCCATAGTCTCGAGGCACCCCCGGACCAGGATGAAGATCGAGGACGTCAACGAGTCGGCCCGACGCCTGGGGTTCGACGAGCTGGCGACAAAGTGCATATCGATGGGGTCGATGGCCACGTTCAAGGACGACGCGGTCGAGATGCGCCCTCTCAGCGACGTCCTGGGGTCCAGGAACCGCCACGCGGGCGACCTCGGACTCGAGCAGCCCGCTAGCCAGCCGCGCTGACCTGAAGCTCGGTGACCCTCACGACCCACAGGTTGGCGTGAGGGAACGACTGCGATACAAGAACCTCTCCGCCGGTCGCTCCAACCTGCGCTCTCTCGTACACTCTACCGTCGATCGAGATGGTCGCCTCCCCTCCGACGACCGCTATCTGGTAGCTATGCCAGACGAAGGGGGAGAGGCCTGTCTGGACGTCGTCGAGGTTGGCGTCACGCGTGCCGTTGGTGTCCCGGGCGAGCTCGAGGGTCCCGTCGGTGTGCAGGAGCACGTAGTAGAAGTTCTGGGGATTCTGGTAGTTGAAGATGATCCACTGCCCATCCCACGGGTTCGGGCCCGTGACGAACGTCTGCATGCCCACGGTCACCGTGTAGCTGGGTCCGGGCGCCGGCTGCTCGAGGTTGACCCTCGTCAGGGCCGGGGTGGAGACGAGAACGAGGGCGACGAGCGCGATGGCCACGAGCTCCCGCCTCCGGACTGAAAGCGGAGCGATGAGGCTCCTCCCGAGCGAGACAGGGTGCATGATGAAGAGCGCCAGCAGGACTCCGACGATGAGAGGAATGGGTACGGCCAACGCGCCGACGACGAGGGGGAAGTTGACCTCCTGTGAGAAGACGAGGGATGCGAGGACCATCAGCACGAATGTGAGCACGTTTACGACCCTGACGGTACTGGCCGTCCCCAGGACCGAGGCGGTCGTCCTCCAGGTCCCCTGGTTCCTCAGACCCACCAGGAGCTCCCCGGAGATGCCGAAGAGGAACACGACCGCGACAGCCGTCGCGCTCGCGAGGGCGGCGAGTCCCCCGTACCCCAGCCAGAAGAGCAGGGCATACCTCAGACCGTGGAAGATGACGTCGAGAGGCGACTTCTCCCGGGCCCTAATCAGGCGGGGGTAGTTGACGTAGAGCAGCATCACAGCGGCGCCCAAGGCGATGTCCAGCGGCGGGAGAAGGAACAGGAGCACGACGGAGAGCGCGGCCAGCGGCAGGGCGGCCCACCGCATATGAGAGAAGAACCTCTCGTTCTCGCCGGCGAAGAGCGCGAAGGCCTTCGAGCTGACGGCGAACGCGATTATGACCAGGGCGGGAAACTGCGCCGGGTTGAGCAGCACGCCGAACAGGACCGTGATGATCACGTGGGCGAACGAGGTGAGCACGAAATAGACGTCCTCCCTCGCGTCGGGCCTGCGCTGCAAGAATCAGAGCGCCGAGGTCAAGGAGGCTTAAAGTTTCGCCCGGGTGCCCTCTCCCATTCACTAGCCTCGGTATCGTCGCCCCCATCTTCCGAGCGGAGAGGATACTATTCACCACGAAACCGAAGGAATACCCCGCTTGAACGATCTCTGCATGCGTCCTAGCCGCAAGTGTTGATGACCGCATCAACGGTTCTCCTCGACTGTTGGAAGCTTGGAAGAGGACCGATCCTCAGTTTCAAATCATTCAACTCTGGCCTTACCCGTGGACTGGACTTTCCTCCCGCTTTTCCCGCCCATCCTTAATTAGCAGGGGCCATGGCGGCTCATTAGAAGGGTGCAGCGATGCCCAACTGTGACGCTCGAATGGAATCTGGAGGGACAAGACGATGAAACGAACTTGGCTATTCACGGCCCTAATCGTCTTGTCCCTCGCTGCGTTTCTCGTTACGGTAATCTGGTACCTTTCGGACTACCAATCTGGGAAGGAGAGTCTGAGCGGGATGATGGCACAGATGATGGGAAGCCAGAACTCAGCAGGAATGACCTACCAAATGCCCTCGTACGTCTGGTACCTGGCGGCAGCCTTCATCGGACTGACGGTCGTAGGCGTAGTCGGGTTGGTCTATTTCGTAACCTACCCCGAAATCCCGGGGAAGCCGCTCCCAGTACCTGCCGTTGAAACCGTTTCAGAACTTCCCGAACCCGCACACAACTGGGACTTCCTCCTGAGGACCTCGAAGCCGGACGAGCGCAAGGTCCTGGAAGTGCTCGCGGCGCATGATGGTAAGTACCTCCAGAAGTTCATCGTAAAGGAAACTGGGCTGAGCAAGCTGAAGACGCACAGGATAGTCTCACGCCTCGCCGAACGGGGGATAGTGACTGCTGTCAGCAGCGGGAACACGAACGAGGTTTCCCTGTCGCCCTGGCTGCAGCAGGACATTCCAGTGAAGTCTAAGACAGTGTAATCGCACAATACTCCTCTAACCCTTCGAATGCTTGCAAGAATTCGGTTTCAAGACAGCCCGAAACCGTTTCAGCGTATCGTTTCAGCGAACCACCATAATCCCCGCGTGCGTAGTATACGCCGTGCATCAAGAATGAACACAACAGAGAAGGCAATCATCGTGGGACTGGGCCTCCTGATAGCTGTCGGGCTAACTGCGGGGGCCGCGTACGGATTCGTAGGACAGACGTCGGCCGCGAGGCAGCAACGGGGAGGGGGAATGATGTCGGATGGATCTGGTCAGGGCCTTGGCGGCATGATGGGTGGGTCGTCCGGCGGCATGATGGGAGGAGGCTCGTCGGCGGGAGGGCTATGGGGCATTATGGGGAATCATGGTCTAGTGACCAACGGAGACGACGCCTTCATGGGGTGCATCCAATACATGGCTAACTTCTTCGGCTTCGGGGCGAATGGAAGGGCGAGCTGAAGGCCAGTGACAACAATGGTCATGCACGGAGTCCATCCAGCTACCTCTGCGAAGGCAGGTTGTCGCAGTTCTAGAAGAATTGTTGGAACACCTTTAAGCTTCGCTGGCCCGAACAGGCAAGTGCGCATCGAAGTGTCTGACCGGGAGCTTACCATCGACTACAGGGGTGGGGACAGGTATTGAAGCTGCTAGGAGTCTCGTCGACGCGGTCAAGTCTCCTCGGGAGATCGAGTAAGCCTGGAATCTCCAATTCGGTCTTTGCAGTAGTGATTACAGTTATCATCGTGGTGGCTGCTCTTGCTGCTTACGGCGCCTATGGCTTGGGAGGCGCGGGTACCAAGACGGAGACCAGCGCGAGTACTCAATCCAGCACAGGTGTGGGTTCCAGCAGTAGCGGGACGACGACTTCCAGCGCGAGCACAGCCACTACCGGTTTCCCGTCAGGGACAGTCTCAATCAGTGACGCCATGGCGCTCATGCAGGTCCCACTCACGGGCGCGAGTGTCTCTCAGAGCAGCGACTCGATAACCTTCAGCTCTTCGTCCGGCATCAGCATAACGGCATTCGCAATCACGCAGGAGAACGCCACTCGCACGACCGGGATGCACCCGCCCTCGTATGCACAGGGCGATGTCTTCGTTATCGGTGGACTGATCGATCCGACGTTGTACATCCCGGCGGGCGCGAGCGTGTCCTTCACCGTGGTCAACATGGACAACGCGATGTACAACGACCTTGTCGTCTCCACGGTCGGGCCGCCCTTTGCCTCCAACATGAGCCAGTACATGACGTGGAGCGGGTACGGTATGGGGATGATGGCAGGTAGCGGCTTCCAGGGATTCCTCTACATGATGTCCGTCCTCAGCCCCGCCAATTATGCTGGGGGATGGGCGTTCACATACGCGTACAGTGTTACGATCCCGAGTTATGCGAATCTCTGGTACGTCTGCACGTATCCTGGCCACGGCATGGGGGGCATGTACGGAGAGATTGTGACTACCGGAAGTGCCACCAGTGCGACGACGTCGAGCACTAGCACAACCAAGACGGGCGTGACCAGCACGTCCACGACGTCCGCCGTCAGCTCCAGCGCATCGTCGAGCACATACACCACCTCTACCTCGACGGGCCTTCCACCTGGGACGATGTCGATCAGCTCTGCCGAGGCGCTACTGAAGACACCGCCGGTCGGCTCGACCGTCTCGCGGAGCGCAGACTCGATAACCTTCACCTCGCTCAGCATCAACATAACCGCATTCGCTATAATGCCCGACAACGCGACGAACCTGACAGGCATGCAGCCGCCCACATACGCTAAGGATGACGTCTTCGTCATAGGCGGCCTGATCGACCCCACGCTCTACATACCTAAGGGTGCCACCGTCCACATCACCGTCGTCAACCTCGACGACGACATGTACCACGACCTGGTGGTGACGACGCTCAGCCCGCCATACCCCTACATGATGATGCAGGGGATGATGTGGGGAGGAGACTTCCTCTACATGATGCCTGTGCTTAGCCCGGCGAACTACGCTGCCGGCTGGGCGCCCTACTACTCCTACACCGTCACGATCCCGGGTGTGGCCAACCTCTGGTACCTCTGCACATATCCGGGACACGCCGAGAGCGGGATGTACGGGGAGATTGTCACGACATAATGATGGCCTGAGCTAAAGCTTCTCACCGTCCCTTTGCTTTTCCTCGGTCCCACGCGATGAGAGAGATGTTGTCTTGACCTACCGTTTTACCAATTAGGGCTAAATTAGCCTTATGTCATCCAAAAACTCTCAGATGAAGCGATTGAGAGTGGACCGGGGGGATGCGATGCGTTAATGCTGCTGGAAAGGGATACGAAATCTCTGAATCTCTCCGGTTCGATTCCCGTCGGGCCCCGCTCCAAATCAGGTTCGATACCGAGATTCCCCATTCGATCTCGGTTCCATTGAGATCAGGAGTTATACGGCGCCGGAATAAAAAACCATGGCCGCTTGCCTTTCTCCAGCGGCGCGTTTATTCTGTTAGTATCACAGACCGTTGCCTCCCTTTGGCCCGTCCTCGAAACTTCCAGCCTGCCCCAAGAAACACGGGCGCGGCGAACAGGATCCCACAGAGCAGGATGAAGCCTATGACACTTGGGCAGAAGGTCTGCGCATCTAGGATGCCCGCGTCCGCTGGAATGGAGAGCGGAAGTACCTTGAGGCCAGAGACGAAATCAAAGGCGGTGAGCCCGGACAGCAATCCGACGAGAAAGGCCGCCGAGGCGAGCACGGAGGGACCGCGACGGGAAGCACGGAATCGACCTCAAGCTCATCCGCCACATGTACCCAATCAGCGCAGACGACGAACGCCTCGGGGGAGGAAGGGTGGCGCCGGAACCTCGACCTGGCGGCAATCTCGGCCGCCAAACTATGAATCAAGGTCCTTTTGTCGACCTTGGGCTAGGCTTTTTGCTCACGATGGATTTGGACTCGTAGTCCTTGGGGTCGTCTTCCTCAGACTCGTCCTCCTCTTTCTCCAGCTCCTCTTCGTCCTTCTCCTCGTCTTCCATATCCTCGTCGTTGGGCTTGTAGTCAGCCAAGCGATTCTCTACCTCTCCAGGTGGCGGACTTGACCTCTTTCGACGGGACTTGAGCTCTGTAGACCCGGGGTTGCGGCTCTAATCCGAGTGAGCGAAAATCCATCATCTCAGGCCTAGGGCATCCTTCAGGTCTATCTCATGATCTTGCTCTTCCGAGATGATGTCCCTCAGTGCTTCAGACAGAGCGTACTCACCCGCGGCCTCGGCCTGACGAATCCTCTGTCTGTAGTTCTTGATAGTCTCCTGCTCACCCCTAAGGTCAATCTCGAGCATCTCTTTCGAGTCACTCGAAAACTCCGCCTCCTTGCCTACCACCGTCGGGTTCCCGCCCAAGTAGTCGATCTGCCTCGCTACCTCCAGCGCGTGTCCGAGCTCCTGCGAAGCGTGTTTCTTCAGTTGCTCTGCGATGTCGCCATACTCGGCGCCCTTCAGCGCGACGCTGAAGACCACATACTGTATGATTGCTTTGTATTCCCTCGCCAGATCCTCGTTGAGTCCGGTGATTATCTCTGCCCTGCTGGAGGATGATGCGGCTCCAGCGTCAGCTGCTTTGGAATCCTTTCTCTTGGACATCGGCTCACGATCCTCTTTCCTTTACTTAAAGGTGACAACCTCAGCTTCTCCGTGATGTCACTACCAGATAGTGGGTCGAGAAGGACTCACCCCAATTAGCGAGTGGGTCCCCGGCACAAAACTCGAAGGTTCCGGGCCGCCCCATCCTCTGCAGTCTCTCTAGCCAGGCATTGAGCCCACGCCAGGGGTCATGGCGGAAGGACCGAGCTGGTCGAGGAAGCAGCCGCTGAAGACGAGGTTGTCGATGTCCGCGCGCTTGCCGTCGATAACATACTACGAGAGAAGTCCGGGGGACTTGAGATACTTCTGGATGCCTTCCGCCGCAACGTACGACTGCGGGCCGGCTATGTGGGTCCCGGAAGGGACGTTGTCGCCGCATGTGTTAGTGATCTCACCCGCTCCGAAATAGTTCGGGTTCGTCCAGCACTGGTTCCACTTGTTCCAGACCGAGGTGTTAGGGTCTTGGCCGATCCTGCAGCCACCCCTTATGTGCGCTCCCCACCAGTCGATGTGGACCGACCCCGGAGGCACTGTCGCCGAGAGAGCCACGTTCTGGGCGCCCATCTGGTTGAACACCTTGCCGACTAGCGGAGCGAGGTACGTGGCACCATTGTATGTGTTGGGCGTCCAGTCGAACGTCAGTCGTGATAGAGGGTCTCCATAGGCGTCCGTGTAGTTCGGGTCCAGATCCGCGTAGTGGGTCGTCGTGGGGAGGTCGTGAGCCAGCGGGGTCGAGGAGAGGGGGATCGTCTTGAGTAGATACTTGTCCTTCTGGGTGGCCTTGAAGGCGCTTCCCATGCTCTTGCTTGTGACCCCTCCGGCGAAGGTGATGTTCCCCGGTCCGGCACCGAGGTATCCGCCTATGCTGATCTGGCTCCCCCCGATGAAGTTAAGATTCGTGTGGTCGAAGTTGTCGTCCATGAAATCGTAGAGGTCGACCCCGCCCCCGCTGCCGTTCCCCGCAGGGTATGCGTTCCCTCCCATCGGCAGGGTGCCGGTGACGGTGGTTCCCGAGTAGGGAAGATAGCCGAACGTCATGCCTCTCCCCACGGAGCCGCTGGCCGAGACGGCGTTGTAGGGGTTGCCTACACCGGAGAGCAGAGTCGTCCTGATCATGTTGTATCCCCACATGCCGTTGAAGAACACCGTTCCAGGCTGCACGTGCACGTTGCCCTGGGCGTCGTAGTAGCGGGCGGCCGTTATGAGGCCGGTATTGGGGTCCGTGTCCAGGCGGAAGATGAAACTGTTGACGACGAGCGTGAAGTTCCCCGTCTTGATCGCTGCGGGAACAGTCCTGTAGGCAGCGTTGGCCTTTGCGCCCGTTTCGCACGGATAGTCGCAGGGGCCGCCGCAGTAACCATCATAGACGCACTGATTGACCGCCACGCCATACTGGTTCATGTAAGGCATCGAGGCGAGCGCGCTGACGTGGGGGAACGGATGATATCCCATCGCCTCGGTCGCGGTCTGGAAGACGGTCGCCACCGGCGTGAGCGGATTGGGAGGCAACGGGTAGTTCGTGCTCATCGGGACGAGCGAGCTGTTGTCCGTCCCGCAGAGGCCGTGCGCCCTCTCCCATTCCACATAGTACGGCTCATACTCGGCGTACGTGAGGGGCCAGTCTTCGAGGTCGCTACTCGGGTTCGCCGAGTTCAGGAAATCAAGGCCGTACTTGTTGACGGTGGACGAATACTGTGTGTAGGCCCAGGGCCCCTGGCGACCCATCGTCCCGCCGTAGTGTTGGGCTGCCCCGCCGACGCCATGCCCGAGCGCATGGTACTGGATGGGCATGGTGTACCTCCGGACCGGAGGGGCGAGCTGGGTAGAGTTGTTTCGTATGGTCGTGGACTGGAGCGGCAGTGGGCTGTCGAACTTCCTCCCCAAGCCCACACCCCACTCATCGTACTTCGTCTGGGAGTAGTCGTTCTGGTAGTCCCAGTACGGTCCCTTCGTTATTCCGACGACCTGATATCCCGCGAGCGCGGCCTCCACGGCGACCACGCCGCTCATATACCCGACGCCCAGGCAGACGACGTCCGCTGGCTTCTCCGTGATCACGGTTGACATCTCTACTGGCCTCCCGAAGTGGTGCTGGAAGAGCCTGAGCCGGACGACCCGGTTGAAGATTGGTTCGAGCCCGACTGGCTCCCTGACTGGGTCGAGCTAGACGAGCTCGACGAGCTAGAACTGCTGGAGGACTGGCCTGCCGACGAGCTCGATGGCGGACTCTGGAACTGAGCAAGGCTTGCAGGCTGAAGTCTGGTCGCCACGTTCGCCACCATGAGTTGTTTCTGGGTGAGACCCTCGTTGTAAGCGTTCCCTTGGTTCACGCCGCTGAAACCTGTGTACTGCCAACCGACCATGCTCTGGTTGCCTCCGTAAAGAGGGTCCATCAGGAATCCGGCCCATGTCATGAATGTTATCT
>PLUF01000042.1 GCA_003164815.1 Candidatus Gagatemarchaeum stordalenia | reverse complement strand
GTTCTGAATTACGTCCCAAAGCCCCTCTGAGAGTGCCGGTTAAATATTCTAGAGAACTCACTGGTCGATGATAGAGCCGCTCGTGCCCCTGCTGGCATCGCTGCTGGTCCTAGCGCCTGTCGACCCCACCGCTTCTCCCCCCAACTTCGGCTCGGTCCTGCAGCAGCTGGCCAGCGAGTTCACATCAGGTGCCTCCCAGCTGCTACTGGCGATAGACGGGACGGTGATCAACGTGACAAGGGTGGCCTACGTCACAGTACTCATTCTGGGAGTCTTCCGCTACTTCACCAGGATAAACAGGAGGCTCGGAAAGGATCTCATAACGGGAGGGATAGCGCTGGCAATCCTCTCCGAGTTCGTGTTTCCGGCCATCGTCACTGCCTGAGCGAATACCGCAGGGTCGCGACGATCCCGCCGAATGAGGAGACCTGCTTGCCCGTCTCGAGGGAAGCGTCGCAGAGGTAGATTGTCCCCCCCTTCTGTTCGACGGTGTTGAGCGTCCGGACCACATCTTCCTCGTCGGTGTTCCGCGAAAAGACATCGTCGGATACGAGGCATGACTCAACCGCCCCAGCCTCGGCCGCGGCCTTCACGCGAGGCAGGGAGTAGGCGACGCTCCCCTCGCCCCTGGCTATCCGCTTGATCACCTCCTCGACTATCTGCTGGACCTTGACGAGGAGGCTGTCGCTTGCGACGCTCTTGAAGCCCTCGAACTTGAGGAGGCCCCTCACGCCATCGGCGCCGGAGAGGTCGAACCCCTCCACCAGGACGTAGCGCTTCCGCAGGTCTGGGTCCGCTGCGACCCGGTTCGCGAGGGCCATCTTCGTGTGCCCGGGTCCAGCGATCGCGATGAGGTCACCCTCCCGCCAGGAGTTCCTGAGCACGCCGACTATCTTCCTGAGGAACGGCTCGGTGTCGACCTCCTGCCCTCCCTTCCCCGAAGCCCCCGAATCGATGGTGGAGAGGATGGCGAGATGGGAACCGCTTAGCAGCCCAACCCCCGCCTCCCTTCTGTCCATCGCGACAAGTAGGAACCGTCCTCCGGTCTTCCTGGCCGAGTCCAGGATGCTGGTGTAGACGGGCGTCCACTGCTCCTTCTTGAGCGTGAGGCCGTAACCCGGGGTAATCGAGACCGAGTGCATCCCCGAAGTGCTGACGCTCTCGTCGCTGGACTCGGTGATTCTCCCGCGTATCCGCAGGCGGCCGACACTGCTGTCGAGGAAGGCGGCCTCGACAAGGAGGGCTATGGTGACCTTCACCCTCTCGCCCCTGTCGGGCCGGGAGAACTCGTCCTCCCTCTTGGACACCCTCGAACTCTTGGTTACTACGGTGTCGCCGGGACTGATGAGCCGCCGCAGGGTCCAGAGGTCGTCTGGGAACTCGACGACCAGAGAGCAGGTTCCTTGTTTCGGGATGAACTTCGATACAATCAATGGATCCAGGCTACTCGAGGCCTAGGTCCCTGAATGTCCCGACGCGGAGGGTCTCCGGCATGTTCTTGATCTCGCCCACCCTGTGCCCGATTATGCCGTCCACCTTTGCCTTGGCGGCGGCGTCGACGAGCCGTTGCGTGATGATCCCGTCGAAGATGATGAACTTAATCCCGGACTCGCCGTCTACCTTCTGGACGAGCTCGCTGATGGGGAACCTTCCCTTCTCAGTGAGTGCCTCGTCGAGGAGGATGGCCTCCAGGGTCCCGTTGAGCGCCGGGAAGATCTCAGCGACCTTTCCGACCACCGGCTCGGGGGCCTGTGGCTCTGCGACCGGCTCGGGGGCCTGCTGTACGACCTCGCGGACTTCGGTCTGCTGGCGCGGCTCGCGTTGTTCGCGTGGCTCACGCGACTGGCGCGGCTCGCGGTATGGGCGCCTCTGTTCCTCTGATCGTTCGCCCCTCTCTGACCGTGATTGCCTCTGGGGCCCTTCGCCTCTGAGAAGCTGTAGGACCTCCATCGGCGTGAGGTCCTCTACTTCCTTGCCGTGAGGCGCCCTGAGGACTCTCTCGACTCTCGCGACCTGCTCGAGCTCCTTCTCTATCAGGTCTCCGCCCCTGTCGCCGTCGAGCACCGCGATGAGCCTCCTCTTCCTCCCAAGATCGATCACCGACTGGGGGATGCTAGTCCCTTCGACTGCCACGACGTTCTCAATGCCGGCTCTGAGGAAGAGTATGACGTCTGCGCGACCCTCCACTATGTAGACCATCTCGGAGGTGTAGACGCCGGGCCCGGCCGGAAGGTTCTCCGTCCCGTAGCTCACGACCCTCGCTCTCTTCGTCGAGTCCTGGACGTCCTTCAGGAGGTTCTCGCCCTCGCTCGCGGTCCTAGAGCCCCACTCCTTCATGATGTCCTTGGCCCTGTCGACTATCTGCTTTCTCCTCGAGGCCCTTACGTCCTCGATGGTGACTAGCTCGACCCTGGCAGAGCAGGGGCCCACCTTGTCGACGCTCTCCACTGCGGCTGCGATGAGCGCCGCGGTGCTGACGTCGGTGGACATGGGGATGAGAATCTCACCGTATGTCCGATCGTTCTTAGATTCAAGGTTGATCTCGATCCTACCAACCTTCCAGCTCTTCTGGAGCTCGTTCAGGTTCATTTCTGGACCGAACAAGCCCTCCGTCTGACCAAAGATGGCGCCGATCATGTCGGCCTTTTCCACTACTCCATCTACTTCGAACCTCAGTTTAACGAGGTACTTTACTATAGCCGAATCTGGCAAATTGCATTCAACTCGTGTCAGCTAGTTATCCGAACTAACCTTAACGGAACCGAATCCAATTTCTCCTTTATTTAAACTCTTGGTCAGCGGCTCCTGCAAAGTCTTTTGGTCGGGTAGCGGCTGGGCAAGATCGCCGATTGGACATCTAAAATGCAGTGCGGCGCTACTGGCGCCGATCATGCCCTGGTTCCGCCGCATCATCCCGACGAACTGTTGCACACCCATTCCAGTTAGGGTCAGTTGTGGGCCTCCTTCCGCAGCGTTCATCTCAATTGTCCCTCGAGGGCCTTCCTGAGGCGCCTGTTCTCCTTCCGGACGGTGGACTCTGCCACTCCGGCCGCTTCTGCAGCGGCCTTCTCGGTCAACCTTTCGCCCAGGGGCATCGACGCGAGGTACAGGGCCGAGGCCACGAGTCCCGTCGGGTAGACGCCTGCAGTGACTCCCGACTTCCGGGCTTTGGTAAGTATCTCGAGGGCTTTCGTCTCCACCTTGAAGCTCACATTTGCCCTGTACGCCACGCTCGCAAGGTACTCCGCAGGGTCGGCGATGGGCATCTTGAGATTGAGTTCCCTCACGATCAACCTGTAGCACCTCGCAATGTCGTCCCTCCTGACGCCGCTGGCCGCGGCCACATCGTCGGGTGTAACCGGGACCTCCTTCTCTCTGCAGGCGGCGTAGAGCGACGAGGCGGTGATTTCTTGTATCAACCTACCTTTGGAAAGACCTCTCTCCAGACTTCTTGTGTATATCCTGGCGGCCTCGTGAGTCACGGCGTCAGGGACCGAGAGCTTCTCGGAGAATCTGCTAAGTTCTCCGAGAGCAACTCCTGAATCAGCTCTGCTCGATTGACGGTCTCTTGACGACATAGCCTATCGCCAGCCCGACCAGCAGCAGGACCACCATCACCCCGTATGCCCAGCCGGGTATGGCAGAAGTCGTCTGCGTCACGGTGCTGGTCGCTGTATTGGTCACGGTGGACCCGGGCCCAGTGACGGTCTGGGTCACGGTGTTTGTGGTGGTCTGGGTGTTGGTCACGGTGGACCCGGGCCCAGTGACGGTCTGGGTCACGGTCGCAGCCGTTGGGGTCTGGGTGGTCGTCATTGTCTGAGTGACCGTTGTTGGGACGCTGGTCGTGACGGTCTGAGTAGTGGTCTGAGTCGTGACCGGCGGTGCGGTCGTGGTAGTGGTAGTAGTCGTGGTGGTGCTAGTGCTAGTGGTAGTCGTGACCGACGCGCTATACTCAAACTTCATCGTCGTCTTCAAGCCGTAGGAGTCGATGGCAGTTACGAGGTACGGGCCCGATGTCCAGCTGTAGGGCTCACCCACGTGCGTGGTGTATGAGAACGTGCCAGAAGCGGTGACGGCCTGGACAGAGGAGTCCATCACAGCCGAAGATCCCACCAGTTGCACCGTGATGTTGACGCTGTCTGGGAGAGTTGGAGTCGGATAGATCGTCCCGGAGATGGTGTACGCCTGTACGCCCACTAGCAACGCTCCTGGGGAGGGGCTTGTGAAGGATAACCCGACCGTCGGAGTCGTGGAGGTGGTGGACGTGGTGGAGGTTGTCGAAGTTGTGGAGGTTGTGGAGTGTGTTGTTGAAGTCGTGGAGGTTGTCGTAGTCGAGGTTGTGGTCGTGGGTGTGGTCGAGGTGGTGGACGTGGTGGAGGTTGTGGAGTGTGTTGTTGAAGTCGTGGAGGTTGTGGAGGTTGTGGAGG